>JANWXX010000021.1 GCA_025057345.1 Polyangiaceae bacterium
GGAAGACCCGCAACGAGGTTTCGACCATGGCACCTTTGTCCCGCTGAAACTGACCTACCCGGAGGCAGAGATCCCCACGCTCCAGCTCTCTCTGCGACACGGCCTCGACCCCGCAGAGCACTTGGCCATGGGCCAGGCCTTGGCGCCGCTGCGGGACGAGGGTGTCTTCTTGATCGGCAGCGGGATGAGCTACCACAACATGCAGGGATTCTTTCACCATGACCCCAAATTTCGGGAGGAATCCAGGCACTTCGACCTCTGGCTCAACGAAACTATTGCCCTCCCTGCCAAGGACCGTAATCTGCGGCTCTCCCGCTGGACCGATGCACCTGCTGCTCGCCAGAGCCACCCCCGCGAGGAGCATCTACTCCCCCTCATGGTCGTCGCCGGTGCTGCCGGTGACGACCTGGGCAGGACAGTTTACCAAGGCCTGCTGATGGGGGTCCATGTCTCGGGGCACCGGTTCGGATGACCCACTCGTAGAATAGCGTAGCCTGCCTTTTCTGTAGCACTCCGGAACTTCCGGATACGATCAACGGCTCAGAACTTGCTTGCTTGACCCGGCAGCATAGCCCCACGTTTCCAGGAGCTGCTGCACTTCCCTCATGGCTTCACCCCCGCTTACTACCGCGAGCCCCACGTCCGCCGAGGGCTCCCGTAGGACAAACAAGCCAAGATCCCGAAGTGGGTCTATGATTGGCGTAGCCTCGGCGGTGGCTGCAAGCCGCGACTCCGCATCTCCGATCCCCTCCAGAAGCAAGGGAGCCTTAAGCCCATAGGTACCTCCGAAAATCTGCTCCGGCGGCAAGGGTCGCTCGTCGATCTGGAGGCTCCATCGAATCGGGGTCGACGAGGGAGAGATCTCCAGATCCAACCCCACCAGCTCCCTTCCGGTCGATAGCAACACTGCATCAAATTCCCTACCTTCCACCCGCAGTGCCGAAGGATCTGCTTGGAAAACTGAACCCTTGATCCGGGGCTCGGGAGCTCCGGGCTCCGGGTCCGCAAGCTTCCCAAAGATGGTCCACTTCCGGCTCTGTCCTCCAGGAGCAAAGCGCAGCCGCAGCCTCGCCGGCGGGTTGTTGTCCCGGGGTTGGTACCTCGAGCCGGCCAGCGCCGCACTCCGCTGGGCATCTTGAGCAGTGCTGGTTGCCAATGCTTCCGCTAGAAGAGTCCGGAGCTTCGCTACCTCCTCAGGTCGCTCCTCTGCAATATTCCTTCGCTCTCCTGGGTCTTCCTCCAAGTCATACAGCTCCTCGGAGCGGGAGAAGACTCCATGTCCTACCTGCACGATCCACTGCGCTTCCGCATCCCGCTCCACGTAGCGATAGCGCCCTACCCGAATGCTGCGGCTGGCGCGCCCTTCGCTAACAATGGGCCGCTCCAACCGTGGTGGAGCTCCCAGGGCCCATGGCAAGAGACTCATGCCGCGTACCTTCTCGGGGATGGGCAACCCTTGGAGTTCCAAGATGGTCGGCACGATATCGGTGGTCTGAGCCGGCATGGTACGTCTTACCCCTGCGGGGAGCCTCCCCGGGAGGGAAAAGATGAGCGGCACCCGTGTGGTCTCCTCAAACATTGCGTTGGCGTGGTGAAAGCGCGTCGAACCTGCTTGCTCATCCAATCCCTTGATCAGAAGGTCATGCTCCTGACTCAGCGTTTCGCCGTGATCCGCAGTCAGAATCACCAGTGTCTCCTCCGTGAGCCCCAGCTCGTCGAGCTTGCGGAGGATGGCCCCTACCGCCTCGTCATCTTTGCAGAATTCCGCAACGTAGAGACGTACGGTTTTACTATTGCTGAGATCCCTCGGTACGCGCCTTCCACAATGCTTAGGCGGTACGTAAGGACCATGAGGCGAGTTGAGGTTCACAAACAGAAAGAAACGCTCGTCCCGATGCCGCTCTAGCCATGCGAGCGCATCCCGAGTGATCCGCTCGGTATCTTGTATCTCGTGCCGGTGATCTACCATCCCCACAAAGCCCAGATCCAACCCCGCTCTTGCGTAACCTGTCAGGAAGAAGTTGTTCACCAGTGCTTGCGTCCTGACTCTGTGCCGTCGGAGGATCAGCGGAAGCAGCGGTGGCGATGAGGCATAGAACTTTGCCACGGTCGTCGAGGGAAGTACCCAAGGCGTCGTGTCCAGTCCGAGCTGGCTTGACCTTGCCCCCGACAGCATGGCTAGCGTCCCTGGTCGCGTCCAAGTTGCCGCCGAAGTTGTATCCACGAACGATACCCCACACTCTGCCAGGCTATCAATGCCTGGTGTCAAACCAGATACGGGAGGAAGCCATGCATCCAGCGGAGGCAGCTTTGCCCTCGCCAGGGCCGCTGTTCGCTCGGGAGTATGCCAGGCAGGCAGCGTATCAGGTCGCATGGTGTCCACCACGAACCAGAGCACGTTGTAGGGAACCTCCGCAGGCCTCCGGGAGATCAGGGCGGGGGCCCCCCAGAGCGCCGCAGGAGTACGCTCCAGCTCTGGAGGCCCCCCCCGGACCGTCAGCTCTAGGTCGATCTCCTGACCCGCAAAGGAATCCAAGCCGATCCGTCGCTCGTTCCAAGCCGGTGTACTGCTGGCTCGCACCCTGATGACGTCGAGGACCAACCGATCACCACCACGAGGACGCGCTGCCACCTCAAAGGTAAGCGAGCCAGCCATGAGGCCTACCACCGCAGGGGCTACCTCCAGAATAGCCTGGGGAGGAACCTTCAGTGGAAAGCGAAGCGTCGAGGGTGGCGGCGCCAACAAGGCTTCCCGGATATCGAAGCTGGCCTCCGCCGTGTTCCAGGTCCGCAGCTCGGCAGCGCTCCTTAGACCTACTGTGTGGTTTCCCTCTTGGATCTTCTCCGTGCCCAATGTCCACGCTACCACCTGCACAGCCTGGCGGCGCTCGCCACTGACCCGAGCATAAGGGGCCGTCATGGCACGCCAATGAGTGTTGCGCAGCATCCTGAGCCCAGCCTGGAGCCTGGGGACAACGAAACTCGCTTGGTCTAGCCGATCTGCTAGCCACTCAACCTGGAGCACGGAACGCCCCGAAGGGGCGAGGGGGGCCGGCTGCTGACAAGAAGAACTCCGTGGAGCAGGAGGACGAGCCCCCTGACCTCGCCGAGCTACCACGAGGGCACTTGCCACCAGAAGCACCAGAGCGAGCGCACGCCCCATCCAGACAGCGGCATGCGGACTCATAAGGATCGCTTAGTTGGCGGCGGCAGCAGTTTCTTTGGGAGCATTGGATCCTGGCATCTGCTCCAGCGCCGCCTCAAGAACCTGGTCCATCTTGGAAACGATGACGAACTCAAGTTCATCTTGAATCTCTTTGGGAACCTCCTCCAGATCAGGCTTGTTGCGCTCAGGAATGATGATGCGTTTGAGACCGGCGCGATGGGCGGCGAGTACCTTCTCTTTAAGGCCGCCGATGGGGAGGACGCGGCCCCGGAGCGTGATCTCTCCGGTCATACCAACGTCATGGCGAACCCGTACACCGGTGAGGAGGGAAACGAGAGCGGTGAACATGGTGACGCCCGCAGAGGGGCCGTCTTTGGGCATACCGCCGGCGGGAATGTGAATGTGGATGTCACTCTTTTCCAGAAAGTCCTTAGGGATCTGGAGCTTCTCTGCGTTGGTACGCACGTAGGAGAGAGCAGCCTGAGCGGACTCTTTCATGACCTCGCCGAGCTGGCCCGTAAGCTGGAGTTTCCCGGAGCCAAACATCCGAGTGGCCTCGATAAAGAGGATCTCCCCACCTACGCTTGTCCAAGCAAGCCCAGTAGCTACGCCGGTTTCCTCGGTACGCTCGGCGACCTCGGAGGTAAACTTGGGGGCACCAAGGAACTCCCGCAGATCGTCCTCCGTTTTGAGGATACGCTTCTGGGTATCGCCCTCGGCCACCTTAACAGCCACCCCGCGGATGACACTGGCAATCTGACGCTCTAGGTTGCGAACACCGGCCTCGCGAGTCCAGTGCTCGATGATCTCCTCGATGGCGTCGTCGGTGATCTCGAGCATCTCACTTTTGAGGCCATGGTCCTCCATCTGCTTGGGGACAAGGTGCTGACGTGCGATAGCCAGCTTTTCCCGGCGGGTATACCCGGGGATTTCGATGATCTCCATGCGGTCACGCAGCGGCGCAGGGATAGGGTCAGGGACATTGGCCGTGGCGATGAACATCACATGGGACAAATCGTAGGGGATCTCCAGATAGTGATCCTGGAAGGTATGGTTCTGCTCAGGGTCCAAAACTTCCAGCAAGGCCGAGGAGGGGTCGCCCCGAAAATCGTGGCCGAGTTTGTCCACTTCATCGAGGATGATCACCGGGTTGATGGTGCCCACCTTCTTCATCTTCTGAATGATCTGCCCGGGAAGCGCACCGACGTAGGTACGTCGGTGGCCTCGGATTGCTGCCTCATCGTGGACACCGCCGAGGCTTGCCCGCTCGTACTTGCGGCCGAGCGCCCGAGCGATGCTACGGCCCAAGCTAGTCTTGCCCACTCCGGGGGGCCCAGCAGACAGAGGATAGGACCCTTCTTATCCGGCTTAAGCTTACGGACTGCAAGGTACTCAAGGATGCGCTTTTTGACCTTCTCTAGACCGTAGTGATCTTCGTCAAGCACCTTGCGGACATGGCCAATATCCATGTTGTCGTTGGTCATCTGCGTCCAGGGGACGTCGAGGATCCAATCGAGGTAGGTACGCACTACGGTGTACTCGGCGCTGCCCACCTGCATGGAGCGCAGCCGCTTAAGTTGTTTCTTGGCGACTTGCTCTGCCTCGCTAGGCAAGTTGGCCTTGACGATGCGCTCCTCAATGCCGTCCAAATCGCCCTGATCGCCATCGTCCTCTCCTAGCTCCTCTTTGATGGCCTTGAGCTGTTGGCGAAGCACATACTCCCGCTGGTTTTTCCCCATTTCTTCTTTGATTTGGGAGTTGATACGCTCGCGCATCTTGAGGATCTCAAGCTGCCGGGTCAACAGGCGCAGAACTTTACGAATCCGGTCCTTCACGTCGACAGTTTCGAGGAGCTGCGCCTTCTCCTCTACCGGAGCATCCAAGTTGGCAGCCACCAGGTCCGCGAGAGCACCTGGCACTTGGATGCTGTCGATGAGCGACGCAGCCTCCCGAGGGAGCTCAGGCATCAGGTTGATCACCTGCTTAGCGATGTCCCGCAGGCTGAGTGCTAGGGCTTCCGCCTCCACATCCGTGGAGCTGTCTTCGTCGAGGCGACGAATCTTTGCCTTGATGTAGGGAGTTGTACTGGTGACCCCTTCGAGCTTGATGCGGATGAGTCCTTGGAGAATCAGGCTGTAGTTCCCCGAGCTGTGCTTGAGTGCCTTGAGCACCCGGGCCGCACACCCGACCGGGTGCAGGTCACTTTCGCCCGGGTCGTCAGTGCTCGGATCGCGCTGAGCAAAGATCGCGATGATCGGCGTGGGGAAGTTGTCAATGTCCTCTACGAGGGCCACCGATTTCTCCCGCCCAACGTCAAAGGGCGTCACTGCCCCGGGGAACAGCACGGCATTGCGAATCGGCAGAACAGGCAGCTCCTCCCCAAAGTGGATCTCCTCATCGCTGCGAGGGGGCAAGGGGGGGCCTTTCTTCTCTGACATGCGAACCTCTTGGTGCGTGGCTGGTTGCCCTCTGCGCTACGGCTCACGGCGCCCATTGGCAGCCCTTGCAGAGGTGAGTCCTGCATTGAGTCCAGAAGCTAAGCATAGTGCATCTTGCGTGCCAGGGGCCCACCTTAACTTTGCGACCCTTGGGAGAGAAGCCCCAGGACCGCCGCAGCCGCTAGCAGATTCGGCGCCACCAGGTCTGCCTCGGGCAATCCCCCCCATGCCCCAGCGCCACGTCCACCAGCCACCGGGGCGACGACGTGGCGAGGACCAAGGGATACACCCCGGACAAAGCCTCCCCGGGCTCCTCGGCGGCCTGGCAGGCAGGCGTATTCGTGCTAGGTACCATTCCCTTGTACCTGACCGCCTTCACCGGCGGTAGCCCCTGCACGGGCCCCCTCCTCCACTCCTCCGCTTATTCGTCGCCAATCCCCTCCGGGATCTCCCCCGGCTCCAAGTCCACGAATCGAGTGCATGCGCTGTCCCATCGCAACAGCGCCTTGCCCGTGGGCCCGTTCCTCTGCTTGGCCACGATGATCTCCGCTATGCCTTTGTGCGCCGTCTCTTTGTTGTAATAATCATCACGATAAATAAACATGATCAGGTCTGCATCCTGCTCGATCGCTCCACTATTGTGATTCCATATACCTTCTCCGATCCAAGATTCGAGAGAATTGACGCTCATATCAAAGACGGTGGCTTCCCCACCATAACGAACTTCGGCAACTCGATCCCAGAAGATATCTTGGTTCCCAGCAAGAGGCAGATCACCGTTATCCATGATCTTTTCTGTTTCATCCGATCGAATTCGGGTTGTTCGATTCGATCGGGTAGAAAGGCTCTCACCGTAGGCTCCCGATACGTCTTGAACCGTCGAACCGCGCCACCGCAACCGTTGCTGGATCGGAGCCCTCACAGAAACGAGTTGTGCATCCATTCTGGATGTGACGACAGTGTGCCCCAGTAGACCAGCTAGTACAGCTGCGGGGGCATGAAGGAGGCCAAAAGCACCAATCTGTGTGAGGAACGTCCGCTGTGCATCAGCCCCCACGACATCGACGCAATGGCGGGGATACCCCTTACCAGCTCGGATGGTCCGGAGTCGGGCAACCACACCGAAACGGAGTAGCAGCGCCGCCACGTCCCCAGCGAGCCCCTCGCTGCGGGTAGTGAAGGAGACCCGGTGGGAATTCTTGCTTCCAGGCGCCCGGGGTACGATCCTGCCAGCGGCGGCCCAAAGGTGCTGGAGCAGCGTAGCAACGCTCCGGTTATCGAGGGTAAAGACCTCAGCAGGAATTCTCTTTTCCTCGGGTTTTTGGCCGTAGATGCCGAGATCCAGAAGCCACCGCTTCACCCCTGCGGGGTGCCACCGATTCCCGTTCTCGCAGAAGACGAGCTGGTGCCAGTTGCCCCTCCCTGGGTACCGGGTCACCTCGACTCCGAGGTGCTGGGCTGCCCGCGCCACCACCTCGCCGTTCTGCTCCGAGGCGGCCGTGTACCGCAGTGGTTGGTGGTTCGCGTAGCTTCCGTTACCCACCAAGTGCCCCAGGAGGATCAGGTGGTCCTCAGACCAGGAGCAGGCACTTGGGGGTTCCGGGAGGCGCTGCAGCCCTACCAGAAGGTCACCGACCTTGAGTTCATTCACTCGAATCCATCCAGATTTTCCATAGAGTCGATGAAGTCCGGTGGTGCGGAGACGCCGCCCACTGGCGAATCGGATCTCGAAGACAGGTCGGGGACCAACCTCCCAGACTAGCTCGGCACGGGCGGGAACAACGCGACCCCAGGTGTCCAAGGAGAGGACCTCGGGAGTCTGACCCACCAGCTCCCGGATAGGGACGCGACGCCCATCCGCGAGGTAGACCAGAGTATCGCCTGTGACGCACTCACGGAGATCGCTAATCTGAGGGCGCCTGCTCTTCTCGCTCCGAGTTTCAACGGAACGATTGAGCTGGGAAAGTGCGACGACAGGCACACGGAGTTCCTTGGCAAGGTGTTTGAGCCCCCGAGAGATTTCGCTGATCTCTTGCTCACGACTGCCGGCTTTTTCGCTACCTCGCATGAGCTGGAGGTAGTCGATGACGACAAGACCGACCTTACGCTCGTAGCCAACGGTCTGGGCGGAGCGCTGCAGCTCAGCCTGGATACGGCGGACTTTGGAGCGTACGTCAAGGACGGTGATCCCAGGGGTATCGTCGATGTAGATGGGCAGACTAGAGAGGAAGGAGGCAGCCTGGGTGAGGTTGTGCCAGTCCTCGGTGTGGAGGCGTCCTCCTCGTATCTTCTGTACATCTACCCTGGCCTCGCTGCTGAGGATACGAGAGGCGATCTGCTCCCGAGGCATCTCCAGGGAGAAGATGACGCAGGCCCCACCGGGCTGTTCATAGGTATCGTAGCCAGCGGGGTCGTTCCCAATGACCAGGGGTTGGGCCACATTGATGGCTACATTGAGGACAAAGCTCGTTTTTCCCATACCTGGCCGTGCAGCGACGATGACGAGGTCCGTGGGGTGGAGGCCGGATGTCAGTTCGTCGAGCTTCTTAAATCCGGTAGGGAAGCCGGTGATGGCGGAGCCGCGCTGGCAGATCTCCTCCAATTTGGTGAAGACGTTACGAATAACGTCACTGAGGTGAGATACCGTGGAGGATTCCGGGGTGCGAGCTAGGTCATAGATGGCCTGCTCGGCGTTGTCGATGAAGGTCTGCACCTGCCCGACGTCGCCATAGCCCTCAGCGGCGATCCGCTGACAGGTTTTGATCAGCTCGCGAACTCGCCATTTCTCCCGGACGATACGGGCATATACTTCGATATTGGCTACTTCCGGTGTGGCGTCAGTGATTTTGGCGAGATAGGGAACTCCACCAACATCTGCTAGTCGCTCACGGGACCGGAGCCAACTACCTACGGTGGTCAGGTCGAAGGCTGTCCCCTCCTGTGCCAGCGCCAGGCAGGCCTCGTAGATACGACTGTGAGCAGGGGCATAAAAATGTTCTGGTTTGAGTAGCTCCTGCACCTGATCGAGGGTCGTTGGATCGAGGAGCAGGGCCGCGAGCACCGCCAGCTCTGCATCCAGGTCATGAGGGGGAACACGTCCGCTCAGGGTGGCTGACATCGCGGGACGATCCGGCGTGCGCCAAGCTGGAGCGCGCGTCAAGGTGAGGAGAAGGATGGACGAGAGAACTGGTGGTTAGGTCCACGTGGCACTGTAGACGCAGGCAGGGTCACCGACAGCCTCGCAGGAGGTCTTGTTGATCTCGACCCCATGAGCTCCGAGACGGCTGAGGGCCTCTGCCAGGATACCCACTTGACAGGCACAGATGGCCAACGATGGCTCGGCCTGATCCCGAATCTCCAGGCGGCCATAGCCCCGACCCACATGGGTCACTTTGGCGATGCCCCCGGTGAGCTTCTGGGCCCAGGTGGGGACCACAAAGTCGAGGAAGAATTCTGGAGTGACACTGCTGTGTTCTCCTCGGAGAGAAACCGCTAGCGACCCCTGCAGCGCCTGCTCTCCGACCGCTGTGCAGAAGAGCCGATCGGCCGCTTGAGAAAGTGCATCCCCCTCCTCCAGCGCCGCTGCCAGAAGGAGCGTGGGGATGGGAGGCGTGGGGTTCTGGGGAGCTGAGAGGAGCCGCTCCAGACCCTGAACTCGCCGGAGGAGTTCCCCTCGGAGAGGAGGTGGAGTTCGTTCGTGGACCGCTTGAAGGATCGCCATCCCGAAACCCCCATCCACGAAGACACGGTGCTGCTGGTTCAGCCGCATGCGAGCGGGGAGCACCCCCAAGGCACGCTCGCGGCGGGCGAGGGCGCGCAGATCGCTGATATGGGTCCGGGTGGCAGAGGCTGGATCCTCGTCGCCATGGCGGGCGAAGGGACGGAGAGCCTGCCGCATCTCGGCCGCGGAGGAGAAGCGCGCCAAAGGAGAGGGGTGGACCGCTCGTGCGACGATTGCCTCGACCGCCGGAGGTACGCCCTCAGCAATCAGCTCCCCTCCTGTACGAGGAACCCCTGCCGGGGAGAGCATCGCTGCCAGCAGCATCCCGGCCGCAAAGATATCCTCCCGCCGATCAGGAGGGTCGCCACGGCGCCGCTCTGGGGGGGTGTAGATGTCGGAGACCCATGTGGAGAAGGAAGTGACTCCTTGGCCGTCATCCTCGAGAGCAGCAGCACCGAAGTTGGTGAGCATGGCCTGCTCAAAACCGGAGGCGGTCACCTGGAGCAGCACTGACTCAGGAGCTAGCGCCCGATGGACGAAACCAGAGTTGTGGATGGCCTCCAGGCCTTCGAGGATATGACCGGTGAGGGTGGCGGCCTTTTCAAGGGACATGGGGGCGTCCTGGGCCAGGGCCATGGACATGCTCCGTCCCCGGATGTACTGGTAGGCAACGTAAGCGACCCCCTCGGGGGCCAGACCTGCGTCGAGGAGGGGGTGAAGACGAGCGTGGCTGATGGAACTCATCAACCGAGCTTCTCGGAAGAACCGGTGGAGGATGACCGGGTGAGCCAGGAGCGTCGAGGGGAGGATCCGGAGGGAAACTTGGCGCCCGACGGTAGCATGTTCGGCCTTGTAGACGGCGCCAAAGGGTCCGTCTCCGAGCAGACGTACGAGGCGGTAGCGTTTGTCGATGAGCTGACCGATGAGCCGTGGGTCGCCACCGAGAGCACGGCCGGTGGCGGGGCAGCGGCGCATGCCAAGGCGGTGGGAGCCGCCACAGTGCAGGCAGCTTACCTTGCTGACTGCTTCGTCGTTCACCATCCCTGGTCACATGCCCCCACAGAGATGCGCTGGGTGCCGCTGAGTTGAGTCTGCACGAAGACCCCCTGGGGAACCGCCGGGTTCACCTCCACGTGCTTGTACTCGAAGCGAACGTTATTGTTGTGCACAGGAACCTCAACCAGCAGGCGCCGCGGGATCTCGATGTTACACTCAGATCCAATGGGAAGCACAGGGGGATCGATTCCATCCTCATCAAGCACGGGTTTCCCCTGCTCGGGAGCATGGAAGTCGGAGAGCTTCGCCCGGTAAAGTTCGACGGATTGTTGTACCACACGGACCTCGATCACCCGGATTCGCTGCTCATTCCAGGGCTTTTCTAGGTCTTCCCGGGGGATC
This sequence comes from Polyangiaceae bacterium, assembly GCA_025057345.1. Classification (GTDB taxonomy): domain Bacteria; phylum Myxococcota_A; class Polyangia; order Polyangiales; family Polyangiaceae; genus JANWXX01. The sequence goes on from JANWXX010000021.1 coordinate 10,724, forward strand.
TCCAGCAGCAGTGTTTGCACTGCTCCATGCTTGCTCGGAATCTCCACTTGGTAGTACCCCTTGCCGAAGATGCCGAGAAAGGGAGACTTCCACTGAATCGAAACGTGAGCGGGCTCATGTACCAACAGCGGTGCTCTTCCTTGGAGCAGCGACACAAGAGCATGAGCCGGGACTGGCACTTGGGTGAGCTTAGCTATATTGCAAACAGAGGCAGGCCCCTCCAAGAAGCGTCGCTGCACTGTATCGTTGAATGCGAAACGCTGACCGTCGCTGGTGAGCGTGGCTAGCTCAGCACCGAAGGGGCTGAACACGCTGAAACGGACGTTCGCGGGATCCACGACGAAGAACGAGAGATCTCCGCGGATCCTCCCCTGGGGTGATTTGTGATCCAGCTTCGCCTCAGCCTTGACCCCACGAGAGCAGTCGTAGAGTGCTTTCATCCGGTCGAGAGCTGCCTGACCATCCGGGAAGCGGGACGGGGGCCCCCCGCATCCCGCCAGAGCGACCCCCACCAGGACGAGGATCTGCCTCATCAAGAGCCTCGGAGTGCATCAAGGAAGTCGAGGTCCGGCAGAGCAAGGGGGATCATGGTTCGCAGAACTCCCATTCCATGTTCTTCGCAAAGCTTTGCAAGCCCCACCCCATCGAACAGAGCCACCGGAGCTGCCCCTAGGGCTTGAGCCTCCTCCCGAGCACCGGACAGAACTTGCCCTGACGTCAGCATCCAGATCGCAGTTGCAGGTGCGAAGACATGGAGGGAGCCACGAGCTTCCACCACCCGCTCTCGGCTGATCTCTCGGGCATCCTTGCGGATGAGCAGTGCCACCCGAACCTCCCCTCCAGGCCCCCGTTGCACCCCGGTGAAGGCAGCCTCGCCTCCGGCTGGACGCCGGACCCCCTTGAGCTGGGAAACCCCGAGACGCTCCACCAGGGTCAGACAAAGCTCCACGAAGGAAGGCCCAGGAAGTTCCCCGAGCTTTCGGGCGATCGCCTTGCGAGCAGCCTCCCGGTAGCGTTCCACCGCGGCCAATGCCTCTCCTTCGAGTCGAAGGAGCTCTTGGGAGAGAAACCAGTCGGTCAGCGCCAACCGACCTCCCACGAGACGGAACCGAGGCCGCTTCCCCTCCATCGTACGCCGGGCATTATCTGCACGGATCGCCGCGCTCATCATCGCTACTACCTGGGAAAGTTCCCCTGCTACCTTGCCGCGGCGCTGGAGGGACTCTGCGACATTCCTCAGAGGTACCGGCCCCCCGCTCCGTTCAAACCCACCCATGGTATGAAGCACCAGCTCCACCATGTCGCGACCTACCAATTCCTCGCCCTCGACCTCAGGGCGGGGTGCCTTCTCCTCGCGTCGTTCTTCTCGACGAGGCTCAGACGCCTCAAAGTGATCCTCCCGGGGTTCCGACGCCGAGGCATCCCCAAAGGCCGGGGAAACCGTATAGGAGGGCAGTCCAGGATCCATCTCGGCTCTCCCTGCTTCCCCACCGCGACGACGGCGGCGGCGACGACGACGCCCCCCCCCTTGCTCTGGGGCGGGCGCTCCTCCAAGAATCGGTTGGTCGTCGTCCTCCTCTTCTCCGAAGATTTCCATAGCGCCAGCGACGAGATCGGCACGCAACACCTCATCTGGGGCTGGCGCTAGCGCTTCTTCGTCCCGCTCTCGGTCCCGGTTTCTATCCCGACGCCGCCGCTCATCCCGACGCCGCTCCTCTTGACGCGGCATACTTCGGGGGACCGATCCGAGAGGAGCTGTCGTCTTGGGAGGGAGCGGCAAGGTGACCTCAGCCTCGGGCGGAAAGGCCCCGGAGCCGGCAGATGCACCAGGATCCATCTTGGAGAGATCCTCTTCCGAGAGGAGTACGGTAGGAGGCGGTGAGGCAATATGGAAGTCAGACTCCTCCGCGGCGGCAAGAGCCTCTTCTGCAGTGAGAACCTCCTCGGGTAGAGCTTCCGGCTCCGCTGGCTGGTTCGCCTCCTCCCTTGTGCTTGCAGACTCCTTAGCGGAGGCAACTTCTGTAGTAAGAGGCGCTGCGTCTGGAGAGAGAGAATTCTCGCCGAAACCCCTTGCCACTTCATCCTCCACGAGAGCAGGAGAAGCGACAGGCTCGGCAGGTGGATCGTCCGGTGCCTCGTCCGATGCCGTTTCGACAACATCCATCCCGGGAAGAACCTCGGAAGCTTCTGGGGGTAGTTCTTCGGTCGAAGGAGTGTCGGAGCAAGGCTTGAGGGAGGGGCGCTCACGAAATGCACGCTGCTCCACCTTACTCGCTTGGGGACGCGAGGGCTCCTTCTTCGGACCGGGGCCATACGGTGGGGGCAGATCATTGTCCGGAGCGAATCCAGGAGGACCTGATTCTTCCCAGGCCTGCAGGGCGAAGATCCCTGGCTTGAGGCGGACGAAGGGGTTGTCTTTGGGGTCTTTTTTTAGCATCGATGCAAGGCGCGAACCCATGGTTTCCTCGGGGCTTTTGCCCACATGGGAGAGGAGATTCTTTTGGATCGCGATCTCGGTGATGTCTTTGTAATGGAGGGGCTTGCCCACGAGGCGGAGCACTTCCGCTGCGGCTTCGGTAAAGGTCATAATCAACCTGAGGAGTCTGTCGGTTAGGTTGGGGGAGCGGGGCCCAAGGCCCAGCACTCCCATCCGCAGGGCGCGCCATCTCCTTACGATCCCGAGCACAGACAGACCTCGCGCAAGGGGAGGTCCGGGTCGAGGGAAGGAGGAGATGGGGCGACCGCACGGAGTGTCCCGAGGGGGTACCACAGGGTCTGCTTGACGCCCAGAGGTTCCTTGATTTGGCTCGTTTATTCGCTGCCCCCTGGGGTTCCCGGGGTGGCGTTCCAGCGGAAGTTATCCAGGAGCACCGTAGAGTCATAGGCGTGATCCCCCACGTCTGCGATCAGCAGCCGCAGCTCGACGATGCCCCCTGGAACAACGTTGCCGGCTACAGTGAGCCAATCGGTAGCGCCACCGATGGTGCAGCCGTTGAAGGTCTCCTTATCGTAGCCTGTACCAGCGAGGGTTTCCGGGCCGAGGGCACACTCAATCTTGACTGGTGAGGTAGAGCAGCCGATCTTCTGGGGGTCGCAGGCGGCAAAGAGCTTCTGGGCGGTGGCGTTCCCAGCAAGGTTGATGCCCACGGGGAACTTCTTGATGTTGGTCCCGCTTCCGGTGCGCAGGAAAGCGACATTACCGTCTGGTGGGTTGGGGGAGAGCGGCTGCTTGTTTCCCTCGTTCTTCACTAGCACCAGGAAGAGATCATTGAAGGTACTGCAAATGAACTCGGGGAATTCGGCGGACATAAAGAGGCCCTGGAGCGAGAAGGAGTGGGCGTTCGTCGGCACCCGAATGCGTACCTTGAGCATCACGGAGTCGTTTGCGCTCGTATTCCCGAAGCCGTCGTTGGTGCATCCAGTGGGGAGTTTGCCGTTGTTGGCCTGGAGCCAGTCCTGGGGAAAGGTAGAGGACGTATTCAGGCTGTGACTGACATTTTCGAAGTTGGTTCCGAGCTCCCAAGCAGGGGGGTTTTGGCAGTGGCGTAGATGTCTGCAGCAACGCCGGAGGAGAGTACCAGGAGGGAATCTCCCCGGAGAGGAAAGATATTATCCCCAAATTTAGGACGGATCGAACGCTGCTTCGGATTAGGGAAAGCTTCTCCCCCGGCGGTAGTGAACTCAGCGCTGATCACCCCCCACTTCCGCTGTGCAAGCGGGACGTTTTCCTTGGTGAACTGACAGAGATCCAAGGCCTTGAGATACTCGAAAGCATCGTTGGGGGAAGACCCCAAGTTCGCATCACAGGCTTTCTCGTTCTCATCGAAAAACCCATCGCAGTCGTTGTCTACGCCATCCCCTTGGTACTCGACCGCTCCTGGATTTTGGAGCTCTGGCGTCTGCCCGCAAGGCCCCGGCTGATCGCAGCAATCGCCGTCCTTCACCATCCATCCGTCCCCATCGCAGTCGGTGGTGTTGCTATCGCAAGCTGGGCAGATGGGCAGCCCCGAACCTCCGCTCCCCGAGGCGTTGCTCCCCCCACCCCCGAAGGGGTCGCCTCCTCCGCCGAAGGGGTCGCCTCCTCCGCCGAAGGGGTCACCCCCGCCGCCGAAAGGACCACCTCCGAAGGGATTGTTCCCCCCTGCCCCCCCCTGTGCCGGGATGCAGTCGGTGGGCCCTCCGGCCGCCCCTCCCCCGCTGGCCCCCGCCGTCCCGGCAACCCCGGCCTCGCCTCCGCTGCCTGCGGCGGCGGGGTCCGGGATGCAGACCCCGTCCTTCAAGATCGTTCCATCGCCGCAGATTCCGGTGGGCTGGGTCCCCCCCTACCCACCGTTGCCGGCACCCCCCCCCACCCCCGATCATGTCCCTCCCTTGCCCCCCAGCACAGCCGTCAAGCAGACCCCAAACATAACGATAGTGCCAGGACCACACACCCCCACGGTGCTGGCGCTGGGCTGAGGGGAGGGAACCAGGCTGGCGGGGGTATCCTCCCCGCAACCAGTGGCCACCCACACCGGCCAGAGCCCGAGGACGAAGATCAGGGGAAAGGTACGCGCGCGAAGCATCCTCGCATCATGACGGGAAAATACGCGGTGCGGCAAGGGGCCCGTTGGGCATCCAGGCTTGATTTGTTCTCGTGGGGGCGAGGGCTGGCATCCGGGGCCGGGCCCCAGACCAACCTGGGCCGCTTTTGGACACGGTGCCCCCTCCCCGGACCGGCGTCCGGCTCGGTGGCCGCCTCCTCCGCGGGTCGGTCCTTGGGGCTCTGTCCTCCTCAACCGAGCTCCCTCCACCCTCGCCTGGCCCCTTCCGAGCGTCGGTGCCTCCTCCCTTCGCTGTATCCCTGCCAGCGTTGCCACCGTCGCTCCGATCCAGGCGTTGGAGAACCATCGAGCCTTCTGCTGTACCATCTCGGAGCCGAGCGCGGCCAGAAGGGCGAGCACTTCTTCGAGGCCGTCTTATTCGGAGGGGGGCATTCCTGGACCGAGGGAGTCCAGGCGGATCCGTGCGATGGTGGGCGCTCCGCTGGGGAGCAGCGTCGTTACGAAGACTTCCTCGCAGGTTAGCCCAAACGGTTGGTCAAAGTCGTAGCGCCATGGTTGGGTCACGTCTCCTCCGGGCACGATCCACCACCAACCATCCGACAAGCGCACCACCATCAGCGAATTGGCGCTGGGGTTTTCGGTGGAGACGCCGCGGGCCGCGTAGCCGCAGCCGACGTGCCAGTTCGTCCCGGATACTCCGAGATCGTTCGTGAGTTTCTTCTTGCTCTTGCTCACCTGTTCCTGGTCCAGGCTGTAGGGGGCGACGAAGACCTCGTTGACCGCAAAGGTGAGCGTGTCGCCATTCCAGCCTTCCATCTCGCTCCAGACCATGTGCTCGCCGTCGGTGTGGAAGTGGAAGGCAGAGCGGGTGGCCACAGGATACAGGATGAGCGGCTTGGTGCCGCCCGCCTCGGTCCACACCGCGACGCCCTTGCTCTGGATGGAACCGACCTGGATGAAGACGTCGTCGTTGTGGGAGAGGACCTTGTGCCCGGTACGACCGAGCATGGAGGCGGTGTAGACGAGCTTGGGGGGAGCTTCCGGGTCATCCCACCGATAAGCCGTCCGGTCTCCTCGCATCCGGATGATCCACGAAGGCGTGACCCTCCAGGAGGAAATGAGAGAAGGATTCGACGGAAATTTCATTTCTCGGTTCGGAAGTAGATCGGTTATGTTGCCGGCTACTGCACCTTCCAAACTGCTGTCCCACATGGGATCAACACGAAAGATATAGTTGGAGGAACTCAGCCCTGAAGCGGTCATCCCGCATTTGTCTGTGGTGACTTGATAGAAGTGAGAGATCGTTTCCCCATTCTCTTTGGCTATGACGCCATAAGATCCCTTGATCTGAGCCAGGAAATCGACGATCTCGTCGGTGAATCCTGTCTGGAAGATGAATTCTCCCGTCTTGGGGTCTTTGGCAGAACGGTTCTCTGCCGCCATCCAACCTTTGCCCGGCTTGATGGTGCGCTGGCACTTGATGTGCTCCGGGATCTTGAAGTCACAGGGGCCCCATTCGATCTTGGGAGGACGGATCTTGGAGTTGCCTGGGATGTACAGCGGGCACATGCAGTCCCACCCGGTGTACTCGATCCAATCGTCCGGGATCGATGGGGGCCTCGGTATCCCCGTACACCCCAGCATCTTTTGCCCTCCGCTCCCTCCGCTTCCTGCGCTGGCACCTCCCTGGCCGCTCCCGCCTCCTGTCGCTCCCTTGCCCCCTTCCCCGCTCTTCCCTGCGGCTCCTCCCTTCCCACCGGCCAGGGTTCCTCCCCCACCCCCCTGGCCTCCTGCTCCCGCGCTCTCTTGGCCTGACCCTTGACCTTCGTTCTTGCTGGTTTTGCCACAACCTTCCGTTGCCAGGACCAGCCCCAGCAAACTCGACGAAAGACCAAGGAGGAGACGGGAGCGGGAGGTCATGGCGTCACCAGCATCCGTTGAGGTGGGACCAGGCCGCGGGGATTCCTCCCAGCGTCTTGCTGCGCTCGGTCTTCGTTGGCGGTCGGTTCTTCTTCGTCTCTCGGAGGACGAAGGAGTAGCCGTCCTGATCCACCAGCGGGCGGAGCGCCAGCACTCCCTGTCCAAAGCGCACGGAAGATGGTTTCACCTGGGGAGCGCGGTTGTCCAGGCGAATCACCAGGTATTTCTTCGCCGTATCGCTGGAGGCCGTCAGCAACACTTGCCCATCCCTGTCCACTCCAAGCCAGTGCCGGTTGAACAGACCGATGCGCGGCCACTGGCCAAGCTGCTCAAACTCACCGCTCTGGGGATGGATGCGGACCAGGCGAACCCGCTTCCATCCCGGAGGCCCTTGCACCTCGTCCAGCACCCAGAGGCGATCATCGCGGAAGGAATAGGTGGCTGCCAGCACCTTTCCAACCGTGTACCCCTGGTCCGGGAGGCGATGCCAGGAGGTTGCCCCCTCCACGTCTTGCCACCAGATGTCGCCACGCGGTGAGGCATTTTCCGGGTTCTGCCCCCCGACCACGAAGAGGCGTCCCAGGTAGCGGCTGTACACGGGAAGGAACGAGGTACGCTCCGAGGGCTGGAGCGTAGGGGAAGGAGACGCCAGGGGTTCCCCGGAAGGCAAGGTCTCCGAGGGCTCTTCCCCGGCGGTGAGGGCTGCCCCTGTGCGCCCACGGTCGCGCTGTCCCAGGAAGCGATGGCCCCGGAGGAAAACGCGCTCGGTGATCGCACGACCGTCGGCCGAGAGGGCAAGGGCGGTGGGCAGAGAGGCGCCACGACCCAGGTACGAGAGCGATTCGGTCTGTTCCGCCCAGACCTGGGTGGGATCGGAGAGGGCTTGCTTCAACCCGGTCCCCAGCTTGTCGTCGACACGGTAGAAGGAGCCATCCTTGAGCACGACGGCGTACTGGAAGGGGAAGTCGGGGAGAGGAGGGAGCTTGGCGAGGAGCTGGACCTCGTAGGGATGATCGAGGAGCGAGCCCGGGAGGAGGCCCTTGCACATGGGGCAGTCCTCGCCTCCGAGGGGAGGAAGTTCAGCGACGCACGCCGGGCAGAAGGACCAGGGGAAGGCGGGCATGTACATGGGGATGTCCCAGACGGTGGCGGTCTCCTGGAGCTGGATGGGGTCAAGGAGTTCGTAGTGGTTGGAGAGCTGTTCTCCCGGATCTCCGTTGTTCTTCTTGTGGAGGCCCGTGCCGATGTTGGTGGAGAGCCCGACGAGGGAGTTGCTGTGCATCCAGAAGCGACCTGGCCAGGTCTTTGTGCTGGAAGGGATTTCGAGCTGGAGTTCTTGACCCCAGGTGGTGTTGATCCAGGCGTTGAAGTCGTCGACGAGGCGCCAGGAGAGGGAGAAGGGGTTAGGCGAGGGTTGGTAGGTGAAGTTCTTGAGGGAAGGGTTCTCCCAGGAACCTGTGGGACCAGCGAAGCTCCCCTGCATGGTCACCCGGTGCCACCGTGTAAGTATTGTTTCTTGGGAACGAGTCGCGTTCTGGGTGAGGAAGTCATCTGCGATGGTGTCGTCGAGAGCGCACTTGATATCAACGACGTTGTCTATCTTCTTATCGAGGCAGAAGCGGTGGTAGGTGTTGGGGACGACGACGGTTTTTCCCTGGCCGGGGATGGGGCTATCGAGCGCACCGAAGGAGCCGCGCAGCCGGTGCTCGATGGCAGAGGCTCGCACATACTTCTTCGTCACCAGCCAGTTCCCGGTCCCGCTTCCTCCGCTGGTCACCGCTTGCCCCACCACCTCTCCCCATTTGGGAACGAAGTCGGGCACGGGCACCGGGTCACAGGCGTTCCCCAGGGGCTTGGCGTCCCAGACGCGCTCGCTGTCCTCGTTGTCGTTCCCGTACACGTCGAAAACCCCGGGGCACAGGTCGTGGACGAAATCTGTACACCAGGTGGCGCAGGTCTTCCCCGTGGGCAGAACAGCCCCCGAGAGGGCAGGGTCGCAAGGACCACAATGCCCATCTTTGTCGTCGCTAAAGGCAGGGTTCTGGTCGAGCGCAGTGCAAGGGCAGATGTCTTCCTGATCGCAAACACCGTCTCCATCCACATCCGTGTTGCTTGAACAGGTCGGGAAAGGATCTGCTTCGTCCGGGATCCCATCCTTGTCCGTATCCACAAGCCAGGAACTGAGGAAGAAGCTGGCCTGGATCGTGTAGGTGGGAGTATAAACGTCCCCTGCAACGAGGGTCCCCCCGTTGTTTGTCTCGGTTCGATTCCATTCCGCCAGACCTGCCACATAACGGCGATTCAACTGGTAGGTGTCGCCCGCCGCCGGAGGAGGCAGGGGGGTGGCCCGGAGGGTTTTGTAGACAGAGCCGTCATCCCCTACCAGCACGGGCCCTCCGCTATCTCCCGGGCCAGCCGCGCTGGTGTTCGCTCCGGGAACCTGCGCTCCGGGTGGGGGACAGAGCCGAGACGCGAGCGCCGGTTGCCCCGGTGGTTGAGGAGGGCAAGTCCAGGCGGCGTCGATGCCGGCGATGGTGAGATCCGGACTGCGAAGCTGGATTGCAGGTTGAGGGGTACCCTGGACAACCTGGTTGCACCCCGTCCAGCGATCTCCGAACGTGAACAAGGTGCCGATCCACTGGGAAATCCCCGCGTCTTTCCCGGTGACTTGCGCCCCCGTGGTCGGGGAGGTGTAGACCGACGTCCCCGCCCCGCTTCCGGCGATGGTCACGTTGGGAGTCTGCTCCAGCGCCCAGGTTTCGATTCCAGAAAAGCTCACGAACGAAGTCGAATTCTTCGCATAATCCGGGTGTACCACCACCTGCATCGGCTGGACATCCGGTGGAGGGTCTGCGTTGAGGAAGAGCAGGGCGTGGTCGTTGCTTCGATCCACGAAGGCCGTCGCGACCGCTGCCGGGGGGGTGGTCTGGGGGCAGTTCGCGTTCCGGTCCGCGCAGGTCAGTGCGTTGGCCTGGCAGGTCGGGTTCGCTGGGCACGAGGAGAGGTCTGCGATGGCCAGCGGGTTGACTCGAACGCTCTGGACCCCCACGGTTCGCGCGGCTGCGTTGTCGGGATTGGGCACCCCGTCTTCCGGGAAATACACGTTGATGGGGTTGGTTGCGAGCGTTGTACATCCCGCTGCGAGCCAGGGAAAGCAGTGCGCCGAGGTCAGCATCGTCCGAGGAGCGATCAGCACGGCAGAACAGCCATAGGTTCCGATGGGGATGCCGGTTGCATCCGGCGAACCACTCACGATGGCAGCGTTGACCTGAGCCAGAGGAGGAGCCTCGGAAGCGCTCTCTCCACCACCTCCGCAGGCAAGCAACCAGAGGAATGGGGCCATGTAAGGAT
>JANWXX010000220.1 GCA_025057345.1 Polyangiaceae bacterium
TTGTGCGCGAGGCGGTTCGGACCTTTCTTGCAAACCCCAGTGTTCCCAGGCACTTGGCCCTGGGTGCGTAACTCCTACAGGTATGTGGCGTGGCCGATCCAAGTCAGCGACGGGCGAGCGGCCCCCCGGAGGGCACGCCCATCGTTTTTCACGACAGGCACATTGGCACGACGGGGGCTTCGACGGCGCGGCTCGGGGCCGAGGCCTAGTTGCCACGCCATCACATGGCGGAATCCGCGGTAGTTATCGGCAGGATCGAGGTTCTGGAAGCGCCGCACCCCCTAAGGATAGGAGATTCTCCAGCCTGTTGGGGGTGTGCTAGGGTGCTTCCTCCATGCGAACGTGCATCTTGGCGATGGCTCTCGGGGCGATGGCTCTCCTCACCCCGGTGACCTCCCATGCTGAACTTGGCGATGAGTACACCATCTCGGTGTTGACCTTTGGGCCAGGGGATCATCCCTTCTTCAAGTTTGGCCACAATGCGATTTGGGTGCATGATGCTCGGCGCCACACGGATCGGGTCTACAATTTTGGCACGTTCGCTTTCGATTCTCCGGCTTTGATTCCTGTCTTTCTCAAGGGGAAACTGCGCTATTGGCTTTCGGTGCAATCTCTCCGGAGCACCATCGAGGTATACCGGCGAGAGAACCGCACCATCGACGCCCAGGAGCTAGCGCTCTCCCCTCCTCTCCGCAAGCGGATTGTTGATGCCCTAGAGGAGAACGCAAAGCCGGAGAACCGCTACTACAAGTACGATTACTATCGGGATAACTGCTCGACGCGTGTACGCGACGCGGTCGACCAGGTCACCGGGGGCAAGGTACGGGAAGCCGCCGGGGGCCCCGCGCGGATGACCTGGCGCGCTCACACCATGCGGTTGGTGGCCGATGACTGGCCCGTGTACCTCGGCCTTCAGGTGGCCATGGGCGATATGATCGACAAGCCCATCACTGTCTGGGACGAGATGTTCCTGCCGGCACGCCTTCAGGAAATGCTACGAGAGGTGAAGATCCCTGGAGAAGATGGTCAATCTGTCCCCCTTGTTAGGCGAGAGCACCGGATTCTAGAGGCGGACCGACCTCCGGTGCGGAGCGAGCCGCCCAAGCGGATGGGGATCCTGCTGGTGGTTGGGGCGGTGCTAGGAGGGGGGCTGGCTGCGCTGGGATTGGCGGCTCGGCGGAAGGTCGCTCGGGTAGTCCTTGGGCTGGGCACGGCAGTGCTGGGGTTCCTCCTAGGCTTGCTGGGACTGATCTTCCTGATGTTTTGGACGTACACGGACCACGAGGTGGCTCACCACAACGAGAACCTGCTCCAGTGTGTGCCCTGGGCAGTGGCCATGGCTTGGCTCGGTGTGGGGGTGGCCCGGGGTAAGGGGGGCTCCACTCGACGTGCCTATCAGCTTGCCTTGGCGGCTCTGGGGGCCTCTACGCTGGGGTTGGTGCTCAAGGGTCTCCCCTGGTTTGACCAGAAGAACGAGGAGATCATCGCTTTGTTGTGGCCAATCTGGGCGGGGATGACCTGCGGACTACGATGGGCACTGGAGGCGCTGGCCGGGGAGGCGCGGCGTGCCCTCACCAGGGTCGAGGAGGCCGTCAGGGAACAGGGTTAGTCGCAGGTGTTGGTACCGATGAGCTTCTTCTGCGCCGCATCGTAGTAGATTCCAGAGCTTTTGAAGACCGGGGTTTTGTTGGAATCCCGCACGATGCACCAGATATCAATATCGGCTGATGCCTCCCCGGTGAGGAGGTCGAAGTCGAGGGGCCCGGAAGCGCCGTTGAAATCGATGTTGTTCCCGGTTTTCAGGGTGGTGAAGGCATCGTTGAGGGCGTTAGGGCCCGAGTCGATCTGAGTGCCGGGGGGGACTAGTTTGCTCAGCCCCTTAGCGATGTTTGCCCCGGTGACCGGCTCTCCGGCGGTGGCTGCAAGGGCGTAGCCGAGGAGATAGATCGCGTCGTAGGCATTCTCTGCGTAAGTACCAGGCTCTTCGTTTTTGTTGGCAGCCTTGTAGCGTATTCGGAACGCCTCATAAAGAGGGCCTCTGCGCCCTGGAACAGTCCCGATGACCCGCTTGCGAAGGTCCTCGTTGTCTGCTCCGATGAGGTCGAGAAGCTCGGGGAGGCGTCCCCCGTCGGGGAAGAGGTAGTTGGGGCGAGGAGGGAGAGTGCCCATGGTGGTGGGCCAAGCAGCTTCAATCCCGGCGGTGACCTTCTGGATGCCCTCGTTGGTTCCGAGAACGATCACCACATGAGGTTGGAAAGAAATGATCTGGTTGAGGAGAGGAGCGTAATCGAAGTTAGGGTCATCCGGGTAGTCGACCCGGAGGAAATGGGAGGAGTTGGAGCTGTCGAGGGCTGGCTTTCCGTTGAAGTTGAGCTGAGGCTGCAAGGCTTCTGCCAGGCCGGTGCCGTAGGCATCTCCCTTGACGGTCATAGCAAACCGGAGCTTCTCTCCGGCAGCCAAACCGAGCTTCTCGCGCACGGCCTTTTCGATTTGGCCAGCCAGGAAGACCATGGGGATGGCCTGGATGGCGTCGGAGGGGACGGCGCGCCAGGCGAGTCCGTTGTCCTCTAGCTGGGTGATGGCGGGGCTGGTGGCGGAAGCTGACATGGTGAGAACCCCGTTGGGAACCGTAACGTCGGTGGTGACCTTGAGGGTGACGCCACTGAAAGCCGGTCCGAGGATCGCGGGAACACCGACGGTTTTGACCAAGTGCTCGGCGGCGCGGATCGGATCGTCGAGGTCGTGGCAGGCGACGATAGCCAGAGGCCTGCGCTTGCCCCCTGTTCCCCCCGGGAGCCCATTGGACCGAGTTTCGATCTCGCTTCGGGCCAAAGCTGCCCCTGCCAGGATAGGTAGCCCGATGCTGGCATATTCGCCCACGAGCGGGCCCATGAAGCCGAGTACGATCGTTTCGTCGTTCTCGACGGAGCCGAGAACCTGCGTGCAGTCCTGGGAGGTGAGCGGAATGCAGGTGCTGTCGCTCTTGCGACAGATCTGGTTGGGATCACCGCTCTGGTCGGAGCACTCCTTGTTGGTGGTGCAGCCGGTCCCACCACCCACGTTCCCGCTCCTGATGCAGGTCTTCTGAGCCGAGCAGACCGTCCCGGCGAAGGCGGCGCCTTTGGCTTGGCAATCCGCATCGGTGCTGCACTGGTCAGCCTCGGAGTCCACGATGACTGAGCAAGCGGTGGAGAGGGCCAGGGTCAGCATGGCCCCCCTCAGGATCTGCCAAGCTCCGGTGGTCCCCTTAGCAAAAGGCCTGGGTTTGGTGAGAGATCGGGAGAAGCTTCGAAGCATGGGATGCCCTCTTGGAAAGAGCAGACTAAACCCGCTTGCGGATGCACGGCACAAGAAAGCTTATGTCCCCTCCAGCATCTCTTGCGCATTCGGCACTGACCCTGGTCGCCATGTCCCTGGCGGTGACCTTGCTCTCTCAGTTGTTGCGTGAACGCCCTCTGGCTGCTCTGCTTCTGGGTGCCCTTGCGGTCGATTTCCTGGCTGGGCGCGCCAGGGTTGGATGGTCCCTGGAGGCCGGGTCGCGGGGCAAGGTGCTTCTGGGTTGTGCCGTAGGTGCGGCCGCTGCCGGTGGGGCGGCGATGGCAGGGTGGCTCATGGGTCATCTGAGAATCGTTTTGTGGGGGATGGATCCAGTCGGTGTGCTCACAGGGGTCTTGGCAGCGCTCGCCCTGGCTTTTCGTGACGAGCTATGGCTACGGTGGGCACCCTGGCATCTGCTGGAGGGTCATGTCTCCCCCTGGATCCGGGCAGGGGTGGTTGTAGCTCTAGGGGTCGCTGCGGGGGTGGGGGAGCATGGCCTACGCGTGGGGGCCCTAGGGGTTGCTGCGCAGGGGGCTTTGTCTATCACACTGCTTTGTCGCACCAGGAGTTTTCCTGCTCTGGTTGCAGCCTCCTTCGCGCTGCGTCTGGTGGCCAACCCCACTCCCCTAGGGATTGAGCTGCGCTGGGTATCAGGCTCCCTGGCCTCGCTAGGGGCGGCCTCGGGTCCTGGGGTCTGGTGGCTGGTGGCAGCGCTGGTAACCATGACATTGGCAATACTCCCGGCTGCGTTCAACCCTCGAGGAGCAGACCGAACAGGCTGATGCCTCCGGCCCAGAAGATCAGGTCGAAGATTGCCATGAGTACGAAATAGTCGCCTAGCTCTCCAAGGCCCGCGCCGACTATTAGCTCGCGAGTGGCCGCTACTGCTGCCAGAAGCGTCGGCGACAGCAAGGGGAAAAGCACGCTGGCGAGCACCAGATCCCGTGCTTGGGTCCGCACCGTCATGGCACCGAAGAGGGTGCCGCTGGCAGCGACTCCGGGGGTAGCTGCCAGGGCGATCCCCAACAGTCCTCCACCGATCCGGGTCAGATCCAGAGCAAAGAGCAGGGCTGCTACCGGGATCACCAGTCCTTCCACGGCGAATAGGAAGAGTGTCACCCCCAGTGCCTTGCCTGTGAAGATCGCCCCCCTAGGCACTGGTGACACCAGGAGACCGGTGAGAGCACCTTCCTCCCGCTCCCGATGCCAGCTCCGGCTGATGGCCAGGACCGAGGCGAAGGCCATGCTGATCCAAATCACCCCAGGGGCCACCGCCGCCCGGTTCTCCCCCGTGGAGAAGGCGACGGAAGCCATGACCGCTACGAGGAGGGCAAAGAAACCGGAAGTGGTCACGATCTCTCCGCTCTTGCGCTCGATGTGGAGATCCTTGGACAGCACCAGCCAGGTGAACCCCAGCCAGCCGGGCGGACGAGTCGACCGAGCCATCCCTGCGGGCTTAGTCGAGAACTTGGCCCCCGACCACCCTAGCGTCTACTCCCCAGGGGCCATGCGCCGATGGATAGGAATGGCCATCGCCGGGGGCATCCTGTGCCTGGCGCCGCTACTGCTGGACCCCGACCGTGGAGCCCGGGCGGATGCCGCCTCGGAGGAGTTGGCCAAGGTCAAGGCTGAAGGGTTCTCCAAAAAGGTGGATCCGCCACCGCTGAGCGGAGTCAACCTAGCTGCTATCCGCGTTCAGGATGAGGGTGCCGTTGCACCTGCCCACAAGGACCGGATAGCACGGCTTACGGTGGACCCGAACCTCCAGCGTCATGCGGAGAAGGCTCTGAGCCATGGACAGATCCCGGAGGCTGCGGTGGTCGTGGTGGATGTCAAGACCGGGAGGATCCTAGCTTATGCAAATCATGTGGAGCGGGGCCCCCGGCGGGATGTCATTGTCGAAGCCAAAGCCCCTGCAGCTAGTATCTTTAAGATCGTTACTGGAACCGCTTTGGTGGATCATGCTCGACTTACCCCGGAAACCCAGCAGTGTTACTGGGGTGGTGAGCATAAGATCGATGCAGTCCATCTGGTGGAAAACCCAGAGAAAGACCGATGGTGCGCAACTATTGCCCAGGCTATGGGGCGAAGTTTGAACACGGTGTTTGCCCGGCTGGCACTCAAGCATTTGGATCGGGACAAGCTGGGTCAGACCGCCCGGGCTTATGGCTTTAACCAGGCCCCAGTCTTTGATGTGCCAGTAGCCCCCCACGCACTGGAGCTTCCTGAGGAGAACCTGGAGTTTGCCCGCACCGCTGCAGGCTTTTGGAATTCGACCCTCTCGCCTCTGGCAGCTGCCCAGATCGCCATGGTGGTCGCCAACCGGGGCCTGCTGATCAAACCCTATGTGGTCGACTCAGTGACGGACCCGAAAGAAGGGTTGCTCTACAAGGCCCCAGTTCGCACGGTATTGGGGCGTGCTATCCGTGCTGAGACGGCTGACGCCGTCACCGTCATGATGGAGTCTACCGTTAGCGACGGCACGGGCTTCAAGGCTTTTCACGACAACGCTGCGCGGCCTTACCTACCCAACATCCCCATCGCTAGTAAGACCGGTACTCTGATCAAGCAATCGACGGATCAATTCTATACATGGTTCGTCGGCTTTGCCCCCGCCCGTGATCCGGAGATTGCTTTCGCCGTTCTCGCCGTCAACAAGACTACCTGGCGCGTCAAAGCCAATACCGTTGCCCGGCAAGTGCTCCAAGCCTACTTTGCTGCCCGAGGTGCCCCTGGTGTCTCCACCCCGAAGTACTGAGGGGTCGTAGGAGCAGGCGCATGTGCTAGGTTGGGTGCCGTGCAGGCTTGCTCGCACCAGAACCGTCGTCGGGTAATCTTGGGAGCTCTGGTCATCTCCCTGAGCTTGGTGCCGCCGTTCTACTTTTTTGTCCAGGGGCGCAGCTTCCCTGCAGATACCACGCCGGAGGGGGCCTACTTGCGTATTGTTCTTGCTGTGCGCAAAGGGCGCTTGGAGGAGGCCTTCCCCTACCTGGAGACAGAGGCTCAGTGGGCTTGTTATACCACTGTAGATTATCATCGAAAGATTGTGGAGCTGGTGAGGAGCTTTTATCCTGAGCCCGAACGAGGCCGCCTCCTGGCTCGTTACGAGGCCTCCGCGGCTGCCGGAGGAGAGCGTTACTTCGCGGCGGAGGCGACCCGCCGGGGATGGGAGCGGCGGCTCCGTCAAGATCTCTCTGGGATCGCTTCCGTCGAAGTGGAAGGAGAACGGGCCAGCGTACAGACGGTTCAAGGAACGCGCTATCCGTTCCGTCGTAGGGAGAACGGTATCTGGGGGCTCACCCTCTTCACCGCCGAGCTGAAGGCTGAGGCCACTGCAGCGGCTCGTGACATTCAAGTCATTGAGCGCTCCGCGATGGATTACAAGGCAGCCCCGTGAGTGAAGGAGTCCCCAAGATTGCCGTGGTGATCCCTGCTTATCGAGAAGCCGGGCTCATTGGGCGTACGGTGCGAGGCATCCCTCCGTGGGTTCACGAGATTCTGGTCGTGGATGACGGGAGCGACGACGGGACGGACCGAGCTACCCTTGCCGTCCCTGACCCAAGGCTCCGGCTGCTCCGCTTCTCCAAGAATCGGGGGGTCGGAGCAGCCATTGCAGCAGGCTATGCGTTGGCACGTCGCCAGGGGGCCGACGTCATTGTGGTGATGGCTGGCGACGCCCAGATGGACCCCGTCGACTTGCCCCACGTCTTGGCTCCTATCCTTGAAGGGAGGGCCGATTATGTAAAGGGAAACCGGCTGCTTCACCCCTGCGCTGGGGATATGCCTCTCCTCAGACGCCTGGGCACTCAAGTGTTGGGCCGGTGGACTTCTTGGGCGACCGGGCTTTCTCTGGGGGACAGTCAGTGTGGCTATACAGCCATTGCCGGGTCCCTGGTGGATCGACTACCCCTCGACCGGCTCTATCCGCGTTATGGCTACCCCAACGATCTGCTCTCCTGGATTGCCCTGAAGGGCGGACGTGTGGTGGAGGTGCCCGTGCGCCCAGTCTACGCTGGAGAGCGCTCAGGCCTCCGCCCCCGCCATCTCCTGGTCATCGGGAGCCTCCTCATTCGAGCGGCGGTAAGACGCAGGATCGCGCATGTCTCTTCCCCGGCGTTTGGGTGGCGTGAGGATCGAGGAGAGAGGTGGAACTCGACGTTTCAGGAGAGGGATAGCCCTTCAAGGGGGGGTGGGGGTCATGGCGGGGAGGGTTTGGGTGCGGCGGGTGGCGATGGCGATGCGTGCCAGCTCGTCCGCCCGCTCATTTAGCGGAACCCCTGCATGTCCTGGAACGTACACCAGTCGCACTCCGGGCCGTGCTGCGAGCGCTGCCCGGATCGACGCTACCAGATCGGCATTGGCCTTCGCCTTCCATCCCTTGGTGAGCACGCCGATGGAGTACTGGCTATCGGTGTGGATGATCAGGGGTGTTTCTGGGGCCCCTGCATGCTCCAGAGCGCGGAGTACTGCGGTCAGCTCGGCGATGTTATTGGTAGCGAAGCCCAAATACTCACTCAACTCGGTGCGCTGATCGCCAGAAAC
>JANWXX010000221.1 GCA_025057345.1 Polyangiaceae bacterium
CGTGCGTGAGGCCATCCGGACCTTCCTTGCAAACCCCAGTGTTCCCAGGCACTTGGCCCTGGGTGCGTAACTCCTACTTCCATTATACCTAGCGGGTCTTCTCACGCTCAGACGCAACAGGAACAAGACTAGCGGATGGCACCCTGGACAGCCAACTTTCGACCTCGGCGAACCGCTGCCTTGACGTGCGCTACGAGGTCATGGCCAAGACCCTGGATGCTCCTACCTTCCTCCCGTTGGGAGGTATTGCTTCAGGTAGCGGACGGGGTGGCTTCCTTCGGGGTGGCTTCGTTCTTCTGCCCGGCTGAGCACCTCCGGCTAGGATCGTCTACGCTACCGTTACCGTAGTCGAGTCTGCCCCAATGGTCTTGAGGATGCCATGAGTCAAGTGCGAGCTGTACGAGTCGAGCGGAGCAAGAGCCTGGTGGGCGCCCTCGTGGCGCTGAGCATTCTGAGTGCAGCCTGCGCAAAGAGAGAAGCCCCCGCTGAGGCAACTGCTACCTCCCAGGCTACTAGCGCTGCTCCTATACTGCCTGCGGTATCTCCCAGGGAGGAGTCCCGTTCTGCAGCGGAGAATCCAGCAGACCTTTCAAGGGGGGATGGGGTGGGCCATGGGCCGGGAAGCAGCGATTTCGAGAAGAAGAAGGCGAACAAGGGAGGGGAGTCAGTGGAAGGCCAGAGCCCCCGCCCCCTGGCAGCTCCGCGGCCCAGGCATGCAGATTTCCACGGGTTCTCGGACCAGGAGAAACCGGTCTTGCCTGCCGAGCCAAAGGCGATCGTGCCGACGGCCCCGCCGGTACCGGTGACTGCCGGGGAGGCCGCGATCGATCCCAACGGGCGATTCGCTACGACTTACCGGCCCGGCGGAGGTCACCTCAGTGCCTTCGAGGCGGCGGTGGCCCGGGGCATCATTCCCCAGGGGGAGCGTGAGCTGGTGAGTGACGTGGGTGCCCGCTATGCCTCGGAGCAACCGGCACCGACCAACAAGACCCTAGCCATCGCTGCGGAGCTGGAGCGGGCTAAGCTGCCACCGTCAGGGGGGAGCTTCCATATGCGGCTTTCGCTCCGGTCGACCGCGAAGGCCCTGGCGGCGCGTCCCCGGCTCTCGGTGCACTTGGTGTTGGATGTGAGCGGGTCTATGGCCGGCGATGCTATCGCCAACGCGCGGAAAGCAGCTCAGGCGCTAGTGGATCGGTTGGATGGGTCCGATGATTTCTCCCTGGTGACCTTCTCAAGCGATGCACGCGTGGCCATTCAGGATGGCCCTGTAGGGCCGAGACGGGAACAGATCAGGAAAACCATCGAAGAGATTAGGGAGGGGGGAGGGACTAACATCGGTGCTGGGTTGGAGCTTGGCTACCAGCAAGCCCACAGCAAGAGCATCCCTGAGGATGCGGTCAAAGTTGTGCTGCTTCTCTCCGATGGCCACGTAAATTCGGGTATTCTTGACAAGAACAGCTTGGCACGCCTTGCCCTTAACGCGTTCCAGGATGGCATTCAGACCAGCTCTTTTGGCTTGGGTAGCGACTACGATGGGCCACTCATGAGCGCCATCGCAGCGGACGGTGCAGGAGGCTACTACTACCTGCGAGATAGCGAGCAGATCGCTTCAGCACTTGCTGCCGAGCTGGACAAGCGCCTTGATCAGGTGGCCACCGCTGTCGAGATTCGCGTTCGCCTCAAGAAAGGGGTCGAGCTGCTCCATGTGTATGGTTCTCGTCGGCTGAACGAGGCGGAGGCAGCTAAGGTTCGCGCCCAGGAGGTTGCCATCGATACCCAGGAACAGCGACGCAACAACATCAAGAAGGACAGACAAGATGACCTTGAGGGAGGCATGCGCTTCTTTCTCCCGGCGTTTGCCCGGGATGACAGCCATGGGCTACTACTGAAGCTCCGGGCCCCGGAAGGCGTTGGTAGCAAGCCGATCGCTCTGGTCGAGCTAAAGTACAAAGACAGGGTCTATAAGAAGAACATCGCAGAAGAATTCCCTGTCTCGGTTGAATATGCTGCCAGCGATGCCGACAGCTTTGCCTCCCGCAACGGTTCGGTGCTACGGACCATCCAGGGGTTTGCTGCAGGGGAGACCCTCGCCGCTGCTGCCTCTCTGATCAACCGCAACGAACGGGGGGCGGCGGCGGCGCTTTTGGCAGAGCGCGCGGGGATCCTCCGGGAAGCTGCCGCATCGCTGGGAGAGCCTTTGTTCCTCAAGGATGCAGAGCGCCTGGAGCGTCTCCGCAGCCACACCCAGACCACCACGGGCCTGGGCGATCCGTTGGTGCTAGCGATGCTCCTGGAAACTGCTAGCCACGCCCACCTCCGCTAAACCACGCTGGAACGCCATGCCCCCCGTGTCGATTCCCCTCCGCCTCGATACCCCGGCCACCCATGTCGAAACCGCCCCGGGAGGGGAGATCATCCTGCGAGGATCCTTCCATTCCAAGCTGGATGGCTCGGTCATCGACGCCGCTACCACCACTTGGCCTAAGGAGAATCCCGGCGGAGCCTCCATCGATGCCGGAGGATTGGTCGATTTTCAGGCAGGTGGCTTTCACGTCACCTCCCGGGATGCTCAGACCCACGAGGTCCATGCGGTGGCCACCGGCGATCCAGCCCCTGCCTGCGCTGCCCTCGGTGTCGCTTCCCCTTGTCTGCCGCTTCGTCTCCGAGAGCCTGCTCACAAACGCCTCCTCACCCAGGACGAGTGGGTCCGCTCCCTCAAGGGTGGGATTACCCTTGAGGTGCTCTCCCCTCCTGTCTATGCCCCCGTTGTTGCTGCCTCTCGTCCGTACGTTCCTTTCCTTGTTGCTGTGATCGCCTTGGCGGTCGTCCTTTGGTCGCTGGTCGTTTTCTGGAGAGTTCGTCAGAGGCGGGCCTCCTCTCCTCAGGGTCAGCTCCTTGCCTTGGCTCGTCGGGTTCACGCGAAAGCCCGAGGAGCAGACCCCGTTCTTGCTGCACCTCTCGTACCTGCTCTAGCGGGTGCGCTTCGAAAACTGGAAAAGGGAGCCTTGGATCCAACCTCCCCTGAGGGAGAAAAGGTCCGTGTCATGTTGGAGAAGGTAGAGCATCGTCTCGAAGAAGAATCCCGGAAGGCTCGGTCCCAACAGGAACGGGAGATCACTGATGAGCTAGCTCGGGAGGTGGAGATTGCCTTCCAGGCTGCTGAGGAGGCCCTTCAGTCCGGGCGTAGCTGATCACCCCCGCCAGCGCCGCTGAAGAGGATCTCACCGGGAGAGGACAATGTACTCGACAGCCGCACCTCCGAAGGTGACCACGGCCCAGGTAATCCAGAGGGCAGTCAAGGTGCCCTTGCTGAAGGCAGAAGGGGGGGGGGCCACCTCGGGGGAGTGCACCGCCATGATGGTGGGCGCTTGCCTTGGATCGATGGCAGCTACCCCAGCCGTACCGGAAGGAGCGGGGGGCGGCGACGGTATGGGCGGGAGCCCTACCGGGGGGGGCGGTGTGGCGACCGGGACAGCTGGAGCACCCGCGGCGGGGCGAGGCGTGGGGAGAGGAGCTTGGGGCGCCTGAATTTTCTGTTGAGGTGAGCCGATGCTCACGCTCTGCATCATCATCGTTGGGGCGTCCTCGTCGTCATCCTCAAGGGGCTCAATGTTAGCAATAGAGGGATCCTTGATCCACTGCTGGATGCTTTGCACTAGCTCAGCCACCGTGCTCAATCGCTTGCTTGGATCTCGCGCGAGAGCCCGGTCGAAGAGGCTCTGGAGGATGGGGTCATTGACCCCATAGCGTGCCAGTTTCGGGGTGCCGAGGGCCACGGCGCGGGCGATGTCGATGGCCGAGTTGACTTGGAACGGGTATTGAGCTGTCAGCCCGTAGAACAGGAGCACTGCCAGAGCCCAGGTGTCATCTGCCTGGGAAAGTTGGCCGCTAGAGGCTCGCTCTGGAGAATAGAAGGTTGCCTCTGCTTGTCTGGGAGAGTCGATAAGGAGCCCCTTGCCGAGAGGGGAGCGCCCGCTCACCAGCAGGGTGTACGCAGAGACGTTGCCATGGACCAGGCCTTGTTGGTGCTGTTCCTGAACGCGTTGGGCGAGCCGGAGCGTCCAGCCGGCGGCTTCCTGGGGGGTCAACTTTCCGTCGCGAGCAATCAGGGCAGCGAGAGTCTCCACGAGTAGGAGAAGACTACGCAAACCATTGGCTCACGTCTAGCCCCGCAAGGCCTCGATAGTCCGGAGTGCATTGCCTCCGAGAACCTTTTGGATCCGCTCGGTGCTCCAGCCGCGTCGGAGCATTTCTTCGACGATTCGTGGCAGTTCTAGGCAGGTGGGCAGGTCACGGGGGGGAAGAATGGCGCCATCCCAGTCGGACCCTAGCGAGACATGATCATCACCGACTAGCCGGATCACATGGGCCATGTGATCGACGATAGAAGCGAGACGGCCCCCTAGGGGAGAGTCGCCCAAGAAACTCGACTGGTACATGATTCCGATGGTGCCCCCCAGCTCGGCCACAGCTAGCACCTGGGCATCCGTCAGGTTGCGCCAGTGCTCATGGACCCCGGCAATCCCCGTGTGACTTACCAGCACCGGCTGGCTCCGGTCGTGGACTGCCAGCGCATCAAAGAAGCCCTTGCGACTGATGTGGGCAAGGTCCACAAATATTTTCTTAGCATTGAGCTGCTCCACCATGGCCCGGCCGAGATGGGTCAGCCCTCCGTCTCCCCCGGCCACCCGTGCCAGAGGCGAGCTGGTCACCCCTAGCCTGGATGTCGACAGATGGACTAGCGTTACCCGAAGCAGCTCCTCTGGGATGGCTTCCAGTGCTTCTATGTCGCGGTCGAAGGCGTTGCCTCCCTGCACCCCCAAAAATGCGCCGTGCTTGCCCGCTGCCTTCGCCGCCCGGTACTCTGCCGCGTTACGTACCACCGCAAACTGCTCGCTTACCCCGGCGAACAGTTCCTTGAGCTCTGCCAGGTTCCGGGCAAAGACCTCGGGTCGTTCCTCCCTGCTCCGTAGCGGGTTGGTGGTAATGACCCAAGTGGCCCCAGTGACCCCTGCCTCCAGCAGTCTAGGGAAGTCTACCTGGCTGTAGAACCTGGCCCCAAAGAGACCGTGACCGTGCCGTTGCCGGAGATCATAGCCTCCGATGCGGTGCCAGATGTACGAGTCGATGTGCAGATCGATCACGTCGCTCTGCAGGTAAAGCTCCACCGCCTCCCGAGAGATGCCTAGCTCCCGCGCCCAGCCTCCCGGGTCACTCCGATGATCGGTATATTCGATCCTCATTCCCACCACCGTCGCCCTGTTCTCTCTGTCGCGCAAGCTTCCTGTCGGGCTTGATGGCGGAGGGCTACGGCGCCACAGTACTTATCCCTTGGCGAACATCTTCTACCACCTTGGTCTGGCGTTCCTTGGCGGCCTCGTCCTCAACGTCATGCCCTGCGTTCTCCCTGTTCTGACGCTCAAGGCCTTCTATGCACTCGATCATGCTCACAAGGATCGGAGCGAGCAACGCAAGGTCGGTCTTGGCTATATCCTCGGTACCTCCTCCGCCATGCTGGTTTTCGGCGGTGTAGTGCTTGCGATTCGCGCTTCGGGCAAGGCCATGGGCTGGGGGATGCAGTTCCAGCATCCAGGCTTCGTCGCTGCCCTCATCGCCGTCATCGTTGGCTTTGCCCTCAACGCCCTCGGTGTCTTCGAGATTTTCGTCAGCGGCCATCAGGAAGAACACGAGGGTTTCCTCGGCAGCGTCGCCAATGGCTGGTTCGCTGCTGTCATGGCCACCCCATGTTCCGCACCCTTCCTTGGCGCTGCTGCCACCTATGCCCTTGCTGCCGATACTCCTCCTGCCCTCACCCTTCTCCTGTTTGCTACCATCGGCGTCGGCCTTGCGGCTCCCTTTGCTGCCCTCTCTTTTATCCCTGCCCTTGGCAACCGCCTCCCCAGGCCCGGCCCATGGATGGAGACCTTCAAGCACCTGATGGGTTTCTCCCTCCTGGCTACGGCCGTCTGGCTCTTTGGCACCCTCGCTCGACAGATCACTCCCAATAGCCTCCAGCTCTTCCTTGCTTTCCTTCTGGCTCTCTCCTTTGGCCTCTGGGCTATGCAACGCTTCGCTGGCCTTGAAGCCTCCTCGTTTCGTCGCTGGTCTGTCCGCTGTGTCATCTTCCTTGCCCTCGCCGTAGGCTGGAAAGCCCTCCCCCTGGAAAAACAGACTGCTAAACACGAGGCCTCCGCCTCCGGGGAGAAGCTTAAGTGGGTCGAATTTGATCCAAAACACATTGAGGCCATGCTGGCTCAAGGCAAGCCGGTATTCCTCGATTTCACCGCCGATTGGTGTTCCTCCTGCAAGGTGAACGACAAGCTCTTCGTAGATACCGAGCCGGTCCGGGCTGCGCTGGCCCGGACAGGGGTGGTCCCGATCAAGGTCGACATGACCTCCCAGGACGACGACGTGAAGGACGAGTGGCTCAAGCGCACCGGACGCAACGATCTGCCGGTATACGTGGTGCTCCTCCCTGATGGCAGCATGGATTTGCTGCCTGTGGTCATTACCTCGGAGATGCTGGTTTCCGCCTTCGAGAGGGCGGTCCAAAAGAAGAAATAAAGGATGCCGGGGGGCTGGTGGGGCTCCCTAGCGCCGCGCTATCCTTGGAGAATGGCCAACATCGGGTACATCCAGGTGGTACGCCACTGCAACCACTTCTGCGGCTTCTGCTCCAACCCGACGACGCCGTACACCCACACCTTCGACACCATGAAGGTGTTGGTCGATGACCTAGTGGCTCGTGGCTATTTCGGGGTGATCCTCACCGGAGGTGAGCCCACTCTCCATCCAGAGCTGCCCCGGATCACCGCCTATGCCAACGAGCGGGGACTCCACGTCCGTATGATCACCAACGGGTCTCGGCTAGCCGACCGGAGCTTTGCTCGGGAGATGGCCTCCGCGGGGCTCAAGCTGGTTCACGTTTCGGTCTACTCGGTGCGCCCCGAGGTGGAAGCTCGACTCCGGGGCGCCACTGGTACACTGGAGCGGGCCTACGAGGCGGTAAGCAACGCTCACGCTGAAGGGGTTGAGGTCAACATCAACTGCGTCATCAACAGACTCAACGCCGATCATTTGGACGAAAACGTTGCCTATTGGATGGAACACCACCCATACATCCGCCACTTCATCTGGAATAACCTTGACCCATCTATGGGCCGTGCTGAGGTCAATCAGGCCGAGTTCACCCCGCGCCTGGCGGACTTCGAGGCGTCCCTCTTCCGTGCGCTTCGTCTGCTGTACCGCTCCGGACGCACCTTCCGCGTGGAGAAAGTGCCTCTGTGTTACATGACTGAGTTCGCCTGGGCTAGCACCGAAACCCGGAAGATCGTCAAGGGCGAGGAGCGCATCGTCCACTTTCTCGACCGCAAGCAGACGGTGCGCCAGACCGACTGGGAGCATATCTACGCCGAGGGCTGCAACGTTTGCACCCTGCGGCCCATCTGTGGTGGCCTCTTTGACCGTGGCAATGGCTACGACCCGGCGGAGCTTGCTCCTGTCTTTGTCCCTATGGAGGCCATCGTCGAGCGGATCATCACCGATCCAGCTGACCCCAGCTACCCACTTCGCACGCTGTCGACCTGGCGCGTCGACTTTGAGCGGCGCCTCGCCGAGGCTCGGAGTACCCCACGTCCCTCTCGGGATGAGCCTCCCCGAGATCCTTCGCTTTCCGTGGGTCTCATCACCCCGGAGAGCCTCCGCCGCTTTCAGTCCAAGCGTGAATCCGAGAAGCGCAAGGCTCAGGCAGCGGGCCTTGCCTTGGAGCGCGCGGAGCCTCTCCTCCCGCCGGGTCTCTCGGAGCTCTG
>JANWXX010000222.1 GCA_025057345.1 Polyangiaceae bacterium
GGGCCGGCGCCCAGTGGCCAAGAGAAGGAAAGTGTCGTTGGTGCTTGCATGGGTGTCCACGTGAACCGCATTGAAGGAGCGAGCAGCGATCCGGGGAATCCAGGAGGCGAGGGATGCAGGGGTTAGCCGCAGGTCTGTGGCTACGAAGGCGAGCATCGTAGCCATGTCCGGATGTATCATCCCCGCACCTTTGCAGACACCGGCGACGAGAGCTTGCTCCCCCTGCGCATCGGGGAATTGTTCGCTAGCTTCCTTGTACAATGCATCCGTAGTCTGGATGGCGCGTAGGAAATCTCGCCCTGCCTCGGGGGGTGGTGGAGAGGGTATCCAGCGCGCGGTCGATCCCTGAGAGGACTCGCTCGATGGGCAGCTTGACACCAATCACCCCGGTGGAAGCTACGAGCACCTGCTCTTGTGGGCAGCCCAAGGCATCCGCCACCCGCCGAGCCATCCGTCGGGCATGGTCAGCTCCTTCCAGACCCGTGCAGGCGTTGGCATTGCCGCTGTTGACCACCACCGCGCGGACCAGCCCACCGCCGCGAGAGAGATGCTCCCGACTGAGGAGCACGGGTGCAGCAGCCAGCTTATTCTGTGTAAATACGCCGGCGCAGGCCATCGGTTCACTGGCGACCAGCAGCGCCAGATCTGGGTTCCCGCTGGGCTTGATCCCAGCGGCAATCCCGGCGGCACGGAGGCCCTGGAGGGAGGTGAGGGTATGGGGGGCAGAGGGAGGCACGAAGGGGGACATGAAGGCGGTGCTTGACCGATGGGCAGGGCAATGGTCAAGAGTGCCGAGTAACCTGAGGTCCACCCTTGCAGCCCCCCACCCTCACCGAAGACACCCCCCCCAGGCTTGGTCGGAAGATCGCATTGACGATTTTCTATGGGCTGGTGGTTGTCTTTACGCTGGGAGCCGCAGTGCAGATCTCCGTCCAGGTGTACTCGTCCGATGCCCCTTGGGAAGGAGGCTGCCCGGCGGGGCTTCGGATGCTAGCCCGCTCCATCCAGGAGGCGCAGCGAGCCAGCGAGGGAGCCGACCTGGCGACAGAGGAGGCGCTCCAGCAATTCCGTCGGACCCTGGCAACCGGATGGAATGCCCGGAACGCCATTGAGCGGTCCTGCAAGGCCTCCGGTGACCGCCGCCTCCTGGATACCTTCGACGCCATTGAGCGCCTCCGGTACGCGGAGGAGAACGCTATGCGACGCGAGGGCCACGATCTTGTGCCGCTTCGGCGGCGTGTCCAGGTACTGCTCGGTGAGCTCCCCGGGGGGGCCTCGCCTTGACGGCCCTGGGAAATATCGAGACAAGCCATGCCAGCCCGACTAGGCTGGCTGCCATCGAGAAGGCTTCTTTTCCCATGTCTGAAGTTCCGGCTAACGCCCCCACCCAAGACGACGCGCTCTCCCCCCCCACCTTCGATGTGCTGCCTCTCTCGGCGGAGACACGGGCCACCTTGGCCAAGATGGGTTACATCCACCCAACTCCGGTGCAGAGGGCTGTATTCGAGCCAGCCTCCCACGGGAAGGATCTGGTCGTCCAAGCTCGTACTGGCACCGGCAAGACCGCCGCCTTCGGCCTTCCTATCATTGAGCACCTGGTTCGGCGCAGCCAAAATACAGTCCAAACCCTCTGCCTCTGCCCTACTCGAGAGCTAGCGCTTCAGGTGGCCAGTGAGCTGGAGCGACTGGGAGAAGGGCGCCAGATCAAGCCAGTAGCCGTCTACGGCGGCGTCCCTATGGGGCGCCAGATCGAGAGCCTCCGCTCCGGGGCTCAAGTGGTGGTGGGCACCCCAGGGCGCGTCCTCGATCACATCCGGCGCAAGACCCTCCCCACTGCCACCATACGCTCCCTCGTTCTCGATGAGGCCGACGAGATGCTCTCCATGGGCTTCGAACGGGAACTCAACGCCATCCTCGACGCCTTGCCACGAGATCGGCAGACGCTCCTCTTCTCTGCCACAGTCCCCCCGGATATCGAACGTATCGCACGGGACCGCCTCCGCCATCCGGAATTCATCACCCTCAGTAGCGATGCGGTGGGCGCTCTCTCCATCAGCCACTTCGTTTACTTCCTCCTTGAAGATAAGCTTGGTGCCCTGCTCCAGATCCTAGAGACAGAGAACCCGGAGAGCGCCATCATCTTCTGCAACACCAAGGCTGAAACCGAGAATCTTGCCGCTGCTCTGGTGAAGGCCGGCTACAACGCAGACTGGCTCAATGGTGATCTGCCCCAGAACGAGCGTGAGGCAGTCGTCAACCGTATCCGTAACGGCACGCTTCGCTTCCTCGTTGCCACTGATGTAGCCGCTCGTGGCATCGATATCTCTCATCTCACGCACGTTATCAACTACGATTTCCCTGAAAATAGCGAGACTTATGTCCACCGTACGGGACGCACCGGGCGTGCGGGGCGTACAGGTACAGCCATCAGCCTCGTTCACCCTCAGGACATCGGGAACCTCTATTTCCTCCGCCTCGCCTACAAGATCAAGCCCTTTGAGCGCAGCCTCCCCACAGCTCAGGAGCTGAAAACACGCCACGAGCTCGATCTAATCAACCATCTTGTCGAAACCTTCGGTGCTCGTGAACTCGACCCGGACGACCTGCAGCTAGCTCGTCGCTTCCTCTCGCATGATCGCGCCGAGATCCTCCTGGCTCACCTGCTTCGCCAATACTTCGGGGATCGTACCAGCGCTGAGCTTGGCGCTGCTGCCGCCCGCCGAGCCAAGAACCCCCCTCCCTCTCCTCCCGTCCTTCCTCCCTCCGAACCTCGCTCCCGTGAAGAAATTCAGGATCGAACCACCGCCCAGGGTCGCGAGCGTGACCGTAACCTGGATCGAGGCTCACGTGACCGCAAGGACCGACGCAACGACCGGAATGACCGGGAGGAGCGGCGAGGAGAGCGCCGCAACGATCGCCCCCGAAACGATCGTCCTCGCGAGGAGCGGCCTCATCGCCATGTGCATGAGGTTGCCTCCGTTGCTCCCGAGGAACCTCCTCTTCCTGAGCCTGTTTCCACGGAACTTCCGCCGGTCGAGCCCCCTGCCCCTTCCGTTGAAGAACCTGCCACGACCAAGTTTCCTCCTGTCGCGGGAGCTCCCCTTGAGCCATCTTCTGTCGAAATCACCCCCGCTCCCCAGAACCTACACCAGGAGCGCCCCGCGTACGAACGCAAGCATAGGCGCTCACGTACCCCACCCAACGAAGAAGATGTCGAGTTCCGCCATACCGTGAGTGACCCGTCTGCCTCCTCTCCTCCTGCCTCTCCTCTCCCCACAACAACATCCTCCTCTCCCTCCCCCCAGGAGCGCCTTAGTGACTTGGCCCACTGGCACCCACCA
The DNA here is from genome assembly GCA_025057345.1 of Polyangiaceae bacterium. Classification (GTDB taxonomy): domain Bacteria; phylum Myxococcota_A; class Polyangia; order Polyangiales; family Polyangiaceae; genus JANWXX01. Next base: position 3,342 of record JANWXX010000222.1, read on the forward strand.
GAGGAAGAAAACGACGACCTCCCCATCTGGAATCGCCCGGAAACCCATGAGGCATCATCGGAGCATGAGTTCGCAGTGCTCTTCCTGGATGTGGGGCGCCGAGAGGGGATGCGACCTTCGGATGTGCAGCGACTTCTCCGGGACCGAGCTGGGATCCACCGGCGCGATACCGGGCGAATCCGCGTCCGGGATCGTCATACTCTCGTGGCACTCCGTCGTGAGCTGATGGCCCAGGCCATCGACCACCTCACCGGCATCGAGGTCGGCGGACGCACGATCCGCGCCGAGCAGGCTCGCGACCAGGATCCAAACGCTGACTGAGCCCCCGCAGCCATGGCCGATTGGTTCTGTGATCCAGGGCGCCTTGAACGCAGCATCTTGCGAGCCATTGCCGAACATTTCGAACCGTCCGAACTGCTTCCCATGGTGGAGCGACTCGCCCGAATCGCACCTCCAGGGAGCCCTCCCTGGGCCTTCGCCCACTGCAAACTGGCAGAGCTACTTCTTAACACCCATCCCTGGCGCGCCGCTGCAACCGCTAGGCTCGTGGCCCGGAAACACCCTAGCAACGACCTGGCTTGGGGGCTCCTCGGCCTAGCTTTGACAGTGCTTGGTCACTACCGGAGCGCTGCTCGAGCCTATCGAGAAGCCCTGCGCCTCGCCCCGGAGGATCCTTGGTACGCTCACAATTTGGGGCACTTGCTGGATGTCCCCCTCAACAACCCCCGGGAAGCGGTCTACTGGCTTCGGATTGCCTTTCGAGCAGAGCCTCATGTGGAAATCGCGGCCTCCCTTGCCCAAGCCCTTGGCCACATCGGACGAGCGAAGGAAGGGCTTCGTGTGCTACGCCGTGGCCTGCGCGGTGAGCCAGGCTCTACCGAGCATCAAGCCTTGGAAGCCTGGCTGGTGGAGCGTATTCCCACCACTCCGAAGGGTGGCCGCCCAGGACCGTAAGCCTACTCCTCCTCGGGCCCTGAGGATCCTCATGTATCGAAGCCTTTCTCTGGCTCTCTCTCTAGCCCTGCTCTCTCTCCTCTGGAGCTTCGCTGCTCTGGCCCAGACTCTCCCCAACCCGCCCACCAGCACCTCCCCCCCTCTTCCGGCGGTGAGTGATCCCATGCTGGAGCCTCCTACCCAGCCTCCCCACATGATTGCCTCCTGGCGCGAGGCTTTGGCCATGGCCAAGGCCCGCTCCGTGGACCTTCAGCTCTCTCTGGCGGACATCGAGCGCGCCGAGCAGCAAACACGCCAGGCCTTCGCCGCCTTGATGCCCACCCTCACCGGGAATGCTAACGCTACCAAACAGCTCATTCGGACAGTCAATAACTCCTTCACTGGGGACCGTGAGGTTCAGTTCCTTCCCCCTCGTGCCAACACCTACGGTGCGGGCCTCTCCCTCAATATCCCTCTAATTGCCCCTCGGAGCTGGTATGCCCAGGGCACTGCCGAGCAGAGCAAGCGCATGGCTCAAATGAACCTCCGAGAGCAGCGCCGCTTGCTAGCTGCTTCCGTGGCCAACGCCATTGTTGCTGTCATCACCAACGAGCGCCTTGCAGAGCTGAACCGCGTGGGGCTTCGGGGCTCGCTGGAGCGTCTCGCTCTAACCAAACGCCGCGCCGAGCTGGGTGTGGCCAACGCCCTCGACGTCCTCCGCATGGAGCAGGATGTGAATGCCGCTCGTGCTGCCATCATCACCGGCGATGAGAACCTGCGCCAAGCTCGTGAATCGCTCGGCCTGGTCCTCGGCGACCCGGAGGCCTACGGTGTTTCCCACTCGCTCCGCCTGGATACCTTTGCTCGGGAGAGTGAGCAGGCTTGCGCCCGGGTCAACGCCGTCGAGGAGCGTCCTGACGTTGCCATCGCCCGGGAGCGCGTCGAGCAAGCGCGCCGTAGCCACCGCGATGTTGAGCTCCAGTTCTACCCGACCGTCGACCTCCGCTCCAGCTATAGCGCTACCCTTCAACCCTTCTTCACCATTTTTGGTGGTCGTGACGGCATTCCTCAACGTACCGTCGATACCACGGTCACCTTCCACTCCTGGACGATTGCTGGTGTCCTCTCCTGGAACCTCTACGACGGTGGACTTCGCTACGCTCAGCTCCGCGATACCCAGATCCAGGTCAGCCAGGCCGAATCTCGCCTGGAACAAGCCCGCCGGAATGCTCTCATCGAGGTCAAGCGTACACTCCGCGGTGTCGAGGTGGCCGAGCAGGCACGCAAGGTCGCTGAGCAGGCACGCGCCCTCGCCCAAGAAACTGAACGTCTCGCTCGTGTCAGTTTCGACCTCGGACGGGGTACCTCTCTGGAGCTCGTCGACGCGGCCCGTCAACTCCGCCAAGCGGAAGTCCAACTTGCGCTGCGAGAATTTGAGGTCGTCCAAGCCAAAATCCGTGCGCTGCTAGCCCTTTCCAGCTGCGACTATTGAACGTCGCCAACAGCCTCATCGCTGCCCGGTTAGGCTCGATGCACGGTGGGAGCAAGGGCCTTGATGGCAGGCTTCCTCTCACAAAACTTCCAGAATAGGGCCAACGTACTCATGCCTGAGCTACGGTGGCCAAGCGAAGGGTGAGCCCTCTCACCCTTGGGCAGGTTCCTCAACGACGGGCCAGCAAGGTAGGCGCCCGGCGAGGCGTAGGGGAACACCTGGAGCTCCACCCTACGGGAGATCTTTGTCCATAGCTCGGTGATCTCTTGGGCTTCCTTGCTTTCCATTTGCTTTGGTGAGGGTACCTGCGACCTCTCCGATCGACAGAGGAGCCAATGCAAACCGTCGGCCCCCGAACCAGTTCCGTTACTCTCTCTTTGATGAGTGAGCTGCGCGTGGCGAGTTGGAACGTGCTCCACCGGGTGCATGGCCTCAATTGGGGCGAATCTGTGGTTGCAGCGTTTCCCGAGGAGAAGCCGAGGATCGAAGGGATCACAGCACGGGTTCGGGCACTTCTAGACGACGGAGTACAAGCTATAGGGCTCCAAGAAGTAAGCGGGGATCTGCTAGCGGAGCTACGTCGCGCTCTGGTGGGCAGAGGTTATCTCTTCGCTTACCGCTTGCCCCGGCTACCAAGGATGCGTCAGGAAGGGCCATCCGGGTTGGTAGATGTTTCCGAGCACTTGGTGGTTGTCGCTGCGGACCCTCGGACAACCCTGTATCGGGCGAAAGCCTTCCAGGAGGATCATGGGAAAGGTTTCCTTGGGGTTAATCTGGGGGAGGGCGTACGATTTTTGTGTACCCACGTGAGCTTCGGCGCACGATCAAGGGTACAGCTCGGCCTGCTAGCTACGGAGGGCTCCCTAGCTCCGGTCGGAGCTGTGTTGGTCGGAGATTTCAACGCCCCCATGGGAGCAGTGGCTGCAGGCCTTGGAGAAGGCTGGATGCTTTCGGATCTACGCGGCCAGGGGCCTACGCGGGTGAACGTTTCTGGGAAGCAGGATAAGGTGATCGACCACCTTGCCGTGCACCGAGGGAAGATTCGAGAAGCGCGAGTGATGAAAGCCGAGGGGCTCTCGGATCACCATCTGGTGATTGGGGTTATTGATGGGATGGAGAGATAGTTGGAAACTTCTCACTCGACAGGGCGGCGAGCGATGCGGGCGGATATCAAGGTACTGGCGTTGTTCCGTGGAGTCTCGGTGATGGCATAGAGCGTATCACCACCGTAATAGCAAGTTTGCTCCCGGAGGCGGTTCATGGCGGAATCGCGGCCACCGGGGGCGTAGCTGACACTAAGGATGGCTAGATCCTCGACCGGATAAGGGGCCTTGTTTTCCGCCAGGATATTCACTGGGCAATCAGGGGGCCGGGCGGGCTGCTGGGTCTTGAGGAGCTGGACGTCTACGGTGGTAGAGATGCATGCTGTGAGAAAAACCAGCGAGAGCAGGAGGAGCCTCCGCATGAGCTCCGCCTAGCAAGGAGGGGAGGAGGGCGTCAAATTCGTGCCTTGGGGGAAGGTGACGCAAAGTGCAGGGGGCCATGATACAAGTCGGACAACCATGGATATGTCGTTTTCCCCCGAGCATGAGGCATTTCGGCAGGAAGTGCGTGCGTGGATCGACGAGGCAATGCCCCCTGCGCTCAAAGCGAAGGCTGCCATGGACGGGTACTTCGAGCACCACGAGATCATGGAGTGGCACCAGGCGTTGTTCCGGAAGGGCTGGGTGGCTCCTCATTGGCCTGTCGAGTACGGTGGCTCGGGCTTCGATGCAACTCGGCGCTTCATCCTGAGCGAGGAGCTTGAGCTCGCAGGGGCGCCGATGCTGAGTCCCTTCGGCCTGATGATGGTAGGCCCATTGCTCATCCAGTTCGGCAACGAAGCACAGAAGAAAAGGTTCTTGCCGAAGATTTTGAGTGGAGAAGAGAGCTGGTGCCAGGGCTATAGCGAGCCGAATGCAGGGAGTGATCTGGCGGCGCTGCAGACCCGGGCCGAGGACGATGGCAAGGGGAACTTTGTGGTGAACGGGCAGA
>JANWXX010000223.1 GCA_025057345.1 Polyangiaceae bacterium
CTTCACGTCCTTGAGTTCTATACCGACGACGCCGACGACCAGGCCAAGGCGCTGACTCTGGCCATGCGCTCGCGGGTCCGCGCCTCGAAAGATTACTCGCTGGCCGATGGCGACTTTGCTTTGGGGGTGTTCCTGGCCTCTCTCAAGTGTGGTGATATTCCCGATGTAGCCTGCCAAACCGCCATTGGCGACAAGCTCAAGATCGACCGCTACATCTGGGGCATCATGCGTAAAGTCCAGGGAGGGCAGGTTACCATCGACATTCACCTTTGGCAGCGAGGTCGGCAGGATGTCCGTCAGCAGCTCACCTTCAGCGACAACCTCACTGTCCCTGAGGACCAGGCTCTCCAGAAGATCGCGGATCAGCTCCTCAATAAGCTAGTTAACTTTGGCAAGATTGGCGTCGTCAAGCTGCTGAACCCAGGGAAGATTGCCGGCGATCTCTTCGTCGATGGTCAACCCCATGGGCAGATTCGGGGGGATCTAGCCGAGCTCTCTCTCCCTATCGGAGAGCGTCACTTTGAGGTGCGCTCTGGGGGCAAGGTGGTTGCCCATGGTTCCGGACTGGTGAGCCCTAACAACCCTGTCGAGATCGAGTTGTATGGGGGAGAAGATAAATCCAGCCAAGTTCCCCTCTCTACCGACCAGGCCGTATGGAAGAAACCTGCCAGCTATGCCGCTATCGGCGTCGGAGGCGCCATGGTTCTTGGTGCGGCCTATATGTCCCTCTGGTCTGCCACCAACGGCTTTGGGAACGACAGTATCAAACAGGTGAGCTCTCAGCTCCGCGGCGGGGTTAAGGTGTGCGATGCTGCCCGCAACCCTAGCGCCGCAGCTTTCCCGAGGGGTGTTCCTGACCCTACCCTGACCGCCGATGCGGCCAAGGTTTGTGACCGAGGCGATACCTTCAAGACCTTGCAGACGATTTTCTACCCGGTTGGTGGTCTCCTGATCGCTGGCGGAGCGTATCTGCTCTACTCCTCCAGCAAGGAGAAGGGGCCAGAGGCGGTTATCCGTCGCCATATCGAGGTAGTCCCCCTCGTCGGTCACAATGCTGGCTACGTTGACCTCCGGGTTACCTTCTGAGCGGTCCGTCGTGCTCCGTATTGTTGCCGGTCGCCTCGGAGGGCGCCGCCTGATTGTCCCTCGCGATAGCGCCACCCGACCTACCTCCGAGCGGGTCCGCGAGGCGCTGTTCTCCATCCTAGGCTCCATTGAGGGAAACGTTCTTGACCTCTACGCGGGCTCCGGTGCCCTGGGCTTCGAGGCGTTGTCCCGTGGCGCTTCCCGAGTGGTCTTCGTCGAGTCTCGACGCCATGCCCTTCATGCCTTGTGGGAGAATGCCTGCTCCCTCGGGGTCGAGACAGCGATCTCGCTGATCCCTAGGCCCGTGGAGCGAGCCTCTCCGAGGGGGCCTTTCTCCCTGATCCTGGCGGATCCTCCCTATGCCCTCGTCGAGAACGGACAAGCCCCGCGCACCCTGGTGGCCCTGCTGGCCTCTGGTATCTTGGCTCCCGGTGGTGTCCTTGTTCTGGAACATGCCGCCCGCACCCCACCCCCCGCCTTGGGCGGGCTTTTCTTGCGCGAGTGTCGTTGCTACGGAGATACCGCGCTGAGCATCCACGATGCCCCTCTCTCCCAGTGAATTTGCACCTTTTTTTCCTGGCACTCGGGCGGTTCATCGCTACTCTGGCCTACCCATTCAGGCCAACACACCGCGTCACTTCGGGAGTTTTGGAACCATGAGCGACATCCCCCCTTCGGAACAGGGCAAGATCCCCAGCAACAACGGTCCGTTCGTGATTCTTGCGGTGCTTCTTGGTGCAGTGCTGGTAGGCCTGCTGGTGGTCAAGTTCAAGGGTTCCAGCGAGGAGACGAAGAACGTCGCAACCGTAGAGCCGCCTAAGCCAACCGCTGCGCCCAAGCCTGTGCTCACCGACTCAGTTCCCCCCCCTCCCGAAGAGGATCCAGAAGAGAAACCGGATGCTGGTGCTCCCAAGAAAGCCATGGGGGGGAGCGGACCCTGTAGCGGAGCCTGTTTCGGTTCACTTTCCTCGGCAACCTCCAGCGACTTGCGGGGGCTGTCAGGGGTGGCTCGCGGGTGCTACGAGCGAGCACTACGAAACAACCATACACTCCAGGGGAAGATGGTAGTCAACGTCCGGGTTGACCCGTCCGGCAACGTGTGCTCCGTCAGCATCTCCGGCGATACTCTGGGATCCCCAGATGTTTCGGCATGCGTCCTCTCGGCCTTCCGGGGTAAACGGGTGGCCCCACCGACCGGTGGCTGCGCTGACTCGACGATGACGCTCAACTTCCAGGCCAAAGACAAGTTATCCTGTCCCCATGAACGGATTCCTCCGCTCTCTACTACGCCCTCCGGTTTTCCTGGTGGTGTTCCTTGCCCTCGGCCTCCTAGCGCTTTCCCTCGCTGCTTGCGGTGACAGCGACGAAGGGCAGACCCCTGTGTGCCCCGAGAATCCTCCGGAGGGGGAGGAGTGCTTCACTCCACCTGCCAAGACCGGGGCGAGTGGCAGTAGCGCCGGAGGCAACAGCGGCTCTGCAGGTCAAGGCGGCGCGGAGGCAGGGGGGTCCAGTGGCTAGGTCGCGCTTCGCGGTGATGGTGTTCCTGGGCGCGCTGTCCCTGGGAGCATGCGATGAATCCAACGATGGGGCCAATGGTGCACCGTGCCTCAAGAACCGCGACTGTGCTAGCAACCGTTGCGTGGCTACCATCTGCCAGCCGATGCCCACCTTTGAGGGAGAGAGCGCTGGTAGTGGTGGATCCGGTGGCGAAGCGACTCAGGAGTGACTGCTGCCGGGGTGCTGCTTACGGTGGCCTACGATGGCGGCGCGTACGCCGGATGGGCTCCCCAGAAGCATGCGGTGACCGTCGCAGGCACGCTGCTGGAAGCAATTCGCAGGATGGCTCCTGCGGTCGATGAGGTTCGGGGGGTAAGTCGTACCGATGCGGGGGTCCACGCCCGAGGGCAGCGGGTGGCCTTCGATGCTCCGGAGAACATCCCGCTTCGTGGCTGGGTGCTAGGGCTAACCCGCAACCTGCCGCCAGACATCTCCGTGAGGGCCGCAGCCCGTGTGGAAACTGGTTTTGACCCACGCTTCCACAGCATTGGCAAGCGCTACATTTATACGGTCCTCTGCGATCCACTCCGCGATCCGTTCCTGGAAGGGTATGCCTGGCGTCTCCCTGAGCCTCTGGATTTGGAACCCATGCGTCGCGCTGCTGCTACGCTCCTGGGGACTCACGATTTCCGTGCGTTCCGCGCCGCTGCCGACGAGCGCACGGATACCACCCGCACCCTGCGCCGGGTTGAGGTTCTTCGTGACAGCGCAGACCCTAGGCTCCTGCGGGTGATTGTGGAAGGTGACCGCTTCCTCTACCATATGGTTCGGATTCTCGCTGGAACCCTGGTGGATATCGGGGCAGGTCGACGGGAGCCGGAGGTATGCGCCGGGGCCCTGGCCTCGGGGGAGCGAGCCCTTCTAGGGCAAACCGCGCCAGCTCGTGGGCTGCTTCTCGACGAGGTGTTCCTCGACAGGGAAGGCACCGAGCGCTGGCCTCCCTGAAAGAATCCCATGTCCGGGCGCGCCATACTGGAGGATCGACGGGAGCGGGAGTATGGTGGTGAACAGTCGTTGGTTGGAGCCCCGATGTCCCCTCCTCCCTCTCGCGCAGAGCGTATTGCACGTCGTCGTGTCTTGAAGATGCTGAGCTACTCGGCGCTTGCACTACCGCTGGCAAAGCTCCTCTGGCCAGGTTCAGGCAAGGCAGCACCAGGCCCTGCGCAGCGGGTGATCTTCTTCTATTTTCCCGACGGAGTTGCTGGACCGAGCCAGGACGGCGAGCCTAGCTTGTGGCACCCGACCGGAAGCGAGACAAGCTTCTCCTTGACACCACAACTTGAGCCATTGGGGGGGCTGAAAGCCGACTGCGTGTTCCTCAATGGGTTGACGATGGGCCCTACCGACAGCGGGAGCCACCCAGGGGGTGCCAAGAAACTACTCACCGCCGCGGACAACGGGCAGAACGAGTCGATTGATCGTTACTTGGGGCGTACCGTCGGGGCGAATTCACCCTTTCGGGTCGTGTACCTGGGTGCCCAGGCAACCACCAACAACGCCTCCGGGGACAAGTTCATCAGCTACGTCAGTGCAGGGCAGAGCGTGGCCCCCCAGGATAACCCTCGGGAAGCCTTCAACCTGCTCTTCCCTATCGGAGGTGGGAGCAGCTCCGGAGGGGGCAGTAGCTCGGGCGGTGCAGCGGGTTCGCCGAGCTCTTCGATGGAAGCAAGCATCCTTGACACAGTGCTTGAGGACATGAAGGCGCTCCAGGGAGAGCTAGGAGCCATTGAGAAGGCCAAACTCGACGTGCATCTAGACGCGCTCCGGGAAACCGAAAAGCGCATCAAAGGAGAAGCCCCGCCGCTCCCCACGAACGCCCCAGCCACCTGCGGTCAACCTTACGTGGACACCTCCGGTTTCACCGATGACCAGCTCCACGATCCGGCGAAGTTCCCGGCGATTCTCCGGGCGCAGATCGATCTGATGGTGTTGGCCATGGAGTGCGGGAAGACCCGCGTGGGTACGATCCAGGGATCCTCCCATACCAGCGAGCTGATCATGAGCCGATTCCCTGGCACCGAGATGTACGACCCGGGCTTCGATATGCGGAGCCACCAGGCTTCCCACTATGGCTCCAAGCATGACCCCGGCAAGCGTGAATTCTCTGACTATGTAAAGCAACGGCGCTGGTGGGTTTCCCAGTTTGCCTACCTGCTCAACGAGCTGAAGAAGCGACCTGACGGCCCCGGCCAGACCATGCTCGATACCTCCCTCGTGCTCCTCTGCACCGAGGTCTGCGACGGCAACACCCACCTCCACGACAACCTCCCCCTGGTGCTGGCAGGGCACGGCGGCGGCCTCAAGACCGGGCGCCTTCTCCAGTACAACGGCGAGCGCCACGGTCACCTGTTCGTCAGCTTGGCCAACGCCATGGGCGATGGTCTGAGTAGCTTCGGTGATGCCGCATCCGGGCCTCTGAGCAAGCTCTTTGGGTAGCCTTTGATCCTCACGCAAGAGGGGTGCAAGCTGGGGAAAAACCCCAGTTTGGGTAACTCGTTGGTCTACCGGAACAATCTCCCAGGCTGTTGTACTTGGAGGCCTCCATGCGTTGTCTGTGACGATCGGGACTTGAGGCCCGTTCAATGCATCGCTGCTACCAGGGCGACGCCGCGGCGACCGTTGTGGCGCCAGGTCGGGTCCTGGGCGTCGAGGCGCTCCGCGAGGCCCTCGGGGAGCCCGGCGATGGAGTCGCTCTTGAGGGTGCGGAGCGCCAGCAGCGGGGCAGGGACGAAGGAAGCAACTCGGGGGAAGGGGGTGGAAGGCAACCAGAGGGCGTCTCCGGTGAAGCGGCGGTAGTTGGCATCCCCCTTGGAAATTACCAGCCGCGCTTCTGCTAGGCAGGAGCGTAGTAGCGGTGGCATGTCAAAGAAGAACCGGTGAGAATTCCAGTAGAGGCCTGGGTGGATGCCCAGGCGTCCTTGGTGGAAGGCCTCACATAGGCGCGCTCCGAGGGCCCGGACCTCCCCGCGGCGCTCGGTGGCCTCGAGGGCAGCGAGGGTGTTCCAAACATCCGCTGCCGTGGCATCGCTGACGAAGGTGGGCACCATCTTCACGTGCAGCAGCACCCGGGGGACGAGGTCGAGCAGGGCGTCGGTGAGGACCAGGTCCAGGAGCAGCTCGGTGCCAGCGTTGTCGAGCAGCAGGTGCACGTCGCCAGGGGCAGCCAGCAGCGCCGAGGTTGCTTGCTCCGTGTCGTCCACCAGCAGGTCGTCCTGGCCGGCGGCGAGGCCCTGGGCTGCGGATGCGGTGTAGCTGAGGTCCATACGATTACCCCAGAGAGAAGCCCGGCAAAGCGCTGGGAGCCGCTCCTCCAGGGGCCTTGCTCGGAGGGCCAAAGCCTCTTCGACCGCACGCCATGGAGCTTCATCTGCTAGCTCGTCGGATTTGATGGATCGGTACGGGTCACGGCCTGTCTCCCAAAATCGTGTCGCCTGGAGCACCCTGCGGTAAAAGTAGGTTTCAGCGAAGAACCAGTCGGTGTGCAACCAGCTCTCATGTTCCCGGTCGGACAGGGCTCGACTCCAGGCGCTGGCATCGATGGCGGGAAGCAGCAGGGGTTCCATCGGGCGATCCCCAAGGATCTCGTCGCGGAGCTGCTCCAGGGCTCCATGGATCGAGGGAGCGTAGTCCGGGTTCCGTTGCTGTACATCCCGGAGGATGTTCGGGATGCGCACCCGCATAGAGTGGTGGGCAAATCGGTTGCTCCCGTCGGTACGGATGGGAGGCGGACGCTGGAGGTTCATGGTCGGTGTCCCAGGCGATGCACCAAAGCTGTCAGGATTAGCAACTAGGTCATGGGCGCAGGATAGGTGGCCCCAAGGGAAGTGCTAGCGCTTCGGTGGGAGAACGGTAAGGTGCAGCTCCGTGACCCAGGATACGTTTCGAGAGGCCCTAGCCCGCTGGGCATCGGGGGTGACGGTGGTGGCCACTTCGCTAGAGGGAAGACTTTTTGGTCTTACTGCCAGCTCGTTCACCTCAGTTTCCTTGAACCCGCCGCTTGTGTTGGTGTGCATCGATCTCCGAGCCGAGTCCTGCGAGGCGCTCCGACGTTCTGGGGCTTTTGGGGTTAGCGTGCTGGCGGCCCATCAGCAGGAGCAAGCCATTCGGATGGCCCGTTCCGGGGAGGACAAGTTCGATGGCCTCGCCTTTCGAAGCGGTGCTGGTCTCGGACAACCTCTGTTGGAGGGAGCCTTGGCACACCTAGAGTGCCGTACATTCCGGGCCGAGGAGGCCGGGGATCATCTGATCCTATTGGGAGAAGTGTGGCAGGCCAGCGTGCAGGACGGAGCGCCGCTGCTCTACTTCCTTCGGGGCTTTCGGGGTCTTGCCTGAGGGTGGCGATGAGGCAGTGGCTCGTGTAGCCTCTAGGGCCTGATGGCCCCTCTCCAGGGCGACATCTCCATGCTTCCTCTGCAGTCTCAGCCTGTGTATTTGCCACTCGAGATGAAAAGATTCCAGCTCCGTTTGAGGATCTTCTTTCCCCACCCTGCAGCTTGGCCCATTTCTCTTTCGACTTGGAACGGCTCGTAGGGGCAAACCCTTGGAGAGAGCTACCGCCTGGAGAGGCTTCTGGGGAAGGGGGGGAAACGAAGATGGTTGTTGAGTGCGTAGATGGGCAGGTATTCAGAGCGAGGCAATGCGCGAGGGTTTCTACTGTGGGGAGCTCTACGGAGACAGGTAAGCCCCCCGCCTCCGTGCGGGACTATGAAGCCCCAGGATGAGTTCTGAGCGTGCTTCACCTCGTCTACTCAAACCACCTGGAAGCGTTGGCAGACGCCCTAGCAGAGCGGCTGGCGCGAGGTCGAGCCAAGGGCAGCCTCTTTGAAACCCAGCGCCTCATTGTGCCCACCAGGCACCTGGAAGCCTACGCTAGGGTCCACGTGGCGAGGGCTCACGGAATTGCCTTTAACCTCCGAGCCTACCCTCTGGACCGGCTCCTCCACGAGCTTTTGTTGGATTATAGTGGCGGCAAACTGAGGCTCCTCGATCTGGGAGCGCTTCGGGGGCTGCTGTTGGGGGCGCTCCTCGACGGCGGACAGGCGCACGACGACCTCGCTCCGGTGAGCGACTACATCCAGGGTCGCGGCCATTGCGAGGATGGTGCTGAGCTCCGAAAATTTCAGCTTGCTACTGAACTTGCGAT
>JANWXX010000224.1 GCA_025057345.1 Polyangiaceae bacterium
CCCCCCCCCCCCCCCGCCGTCCCCCCCCCCCCCCCGCCGCGTGCGGGGCGGGGGCGGGGCGGGCCCGCCCCCCAGCTTTGGGAGGCTCCTGTCTGGGCTTCGAGCTGCTCTTGGAGCTACTAGGGGGCTTCTTCTCGGTTTTTTTCTGCGCTGTGTTGTCGGCCGGAGGGAGGCTAGAGGTGGAGAATTCTGCGGGTTTTTCCTGAGTACTTGCAGAAGGGGCAGGGGGGGATGCCAGCGAGGAGGAGGGGGGGGCGAAGGGTTCCAGGGCCACTCCCTTGGGCTCCGAGGGAGCCCGCCGGTAAACCAAGGTCACCCCGAGGAGCAGGGCCAACCCTCCGACGGCTCCTGCCAGGATAGGTACCTGCCAGCGGTGCAACCCAATGACCCGACGCACCCCGCTGCGATTCCCCCCGCCGGCGATGGCCTCATCAAGCTGCTGGATGAATTGCTCAGCAGTGGCTGGTCGATTGTCTGGGTTCTTGGCCAGGGCTTGCATCACCACAGCTTCCAGGGCCGGAGGGATCTGGAGATGGGGGGCAAGCTCGGAGAACGAGGGAGGCGGGGACTTGATATGCCGTGCCATCACCAGCACCGCATCCTCGTCCTCAAAGGGAGGACGCCCCACCAGCATCTGGTAGAGGATGATGGCAAGGGAGTAGAGATCACTCCGCGCGTCGAGGGTCTTGCCCTGGGCCTGCTCAGGGCTCATGTAGCGGGGCGTCCCGAAGACCGTTCCTGCCTGGGTTTGGAGCGCGTCGATGCCACCATCCTCACGAACCACCTTAGCGATGCCGAAATCGAGCACTTTGCACAGCTCGGTGCTGGTGGTGCCATCCTGGGAGGCAACGCGCGCCAGGAAGAGGTTATCGGGTTTAATATCCCGGTGGATGATCCCCTTGGAGTGGGCCTCGGCCAGGGACATGAGCGCTTCGCGGGCAAAGCGCACCGCCTCTTGGTAAGGGAGATAGCCCTCCCGCCGTAGCCGATGACCGAGGGATTCGCCCTCCAGCAGCTCCATGGCAATGAAGGGCGAGCCGTCCTCCGCGACGCCAAAATCGAATACCCTAACCGTATAAGGAGACGTGAGTAGAGAGTTTGCCCTCGCCTCTCGCTCGAAGCGGGCCTTGGCGCTGGCGTCGTAGGCCCGCTCCCCCCGGAGGATCTTCAAGGCCACATCCCGGTGGGTGCCCTCCTGGCGCGCCCGGTACACCGTCCCCATGGAGCCGGCCCCCAGCTTAGCCAGCACCGTGAACCGCCCCGATACCGTGAGACCCAGCAGGCTGTCGTCCCCTGCATCGATGAAGGCGCGCACATCCACCAGCGCTGCCCGATCCTCCGGGCATCGATCCAAATGCACCTGCCCCGGCGCCGCCGGTTCAAAGAGCCGCCGGCAGATGGTGCAGATCCGCCCTTCGACCCCCCGCAGCGACGGAGTCGTCTTGTCAGACCAGGGACCAGAGGAGTCAACAGGAGCAGGTACAACCACGGGGCACCTAAGAATCTGTCAATCCTTGAAGCAGCGCAACAGGTAGCTGGCCCCATTGTCGGTCGTCACGGGAAGGCACCGCAGTGGGGCGGGGCAGTCCTTGTCTGTAGCGCAGGTATCGGAGCAGTATCCGTTTGCGCAGAAGTTGCTCTTGCATTCTTTGTGAGCATTGCACGCCGCACCGGTGGTTTGGTTGTATTCTCCCGAGAGGAGATCTACTGTGTTGCAGGCTCTTACCGTGTTTGTGCTGTCGCCTCCTTTGACATAAGTACAGTACGAAGCACTGAAGCTTAGGTCTGTATCAAGGGACGAGCAATCGGCCGAAGAACGGCAGGGTTTGGTGCAGTTGATCTCATCCTTAAAGAGGCTGGTGTCCGGGAAATCCAGCAGGCACACCCCGCTCTTGCAAGCCTTGTGGTTTCGCTCCGACTTGGGGGGGATGGAGATCTCCTCCACCCCACAAACTCCACCACTCTTGCCTGCGTCCATGGTCCCGCTGGTAGTTCCGCAAGCAAAGGTGTCCGCTGCCCCCCCCGGTACTGAGCGCACGGTACACTCCTTCCCCTCGGAGCATCCCTTTTCCGTGCAGCACAGATCCCCACAAACGTTCCCGTCGCACCAAGCCGAGCGACAATCCTCGTCCTTGCTGCACTGGAGCCCCTTCGCCTTGGAACCAGGAACCCCCCGGCCCACCTTGGCTGCTGGCAGGCACATCCCTCCGGCGTAGCTCGTGGGAATGCATACCACCCCCTGGTCGAATTCCCCGCAATCCCCTGAGTCACAGCAGGGGAGGGTGCAGAAGGATCCTGACTTGCTGAAGCCCATTGCCGCTAGGTCCAAGCAAAGCAACCCGGCCTGGCAGGGAGCCGATTCGCTGCATTCTTCGCCAAGGAGCTTTGGGGTTACAGCACTGCCGCCTGCCTCCCCTCCGTTGCCTGCTGTGCCGCTGTCACCGCCTGTACCGCTATCACCGCTTGCGCCGCTGTCGCCACTGCCACCACCGTTTACACTGCCAGCAGCACTGTTCCCCGCTTGCCCAGCTTCTCCTCCGGTCCCCACGCTGCTGACCCCTCCTTCGCCGCTCCCTCCCCCGAACGTTCCTGCTTCTCCGGAGCGCCCCCCGTTGCCAGCTCCCCCTGCCTTACCACCGTTGCCTGCTGAAGTTCCGCCCTGCCCGTTGGTGCCGTTCATGCCGCCAGCGTTGCCCTCACCACCCGAGCCGGCAGAGGTACCTGGACATAGCCCAACCTGACAAGGTCTGCACTGACCTTCCCAGCAGACCTGGTCGGTGGGACACACGGGAGAGCCGACGAAACCCTCTTGGGTGCAGGCGATCTCATCGAGAGTGGAGGGTACCGCAAGCTGGCAGGCTGCCAGCAGGCCGAGCACCATCACCCCAGAGGAACGTCGAACTAGCAGAAGCCAGAAGAAGCGCGATAGATGCGCCATTGCAGGAAGCCAGGCTACCCCCAGAGTGGGCCCCTACGCTAGCGTTTAGAATTGTCCCCCCCACCCTACCAGACCACCTCCCTGGGTCGGACTCACAAAAGCGGAGGTTCCCCCAGGCGGAGGAGGAGCATCCCGGAGGAGGTACAGCAAGGCAGCGGCCCCCCCGGAGGCAAGGGCAACCCCGAAGCTGATGTCAGCGAAGATCCCACTCTGGTGAGCGCGGCGCTGGCGATCCTCTAGGGTTTCAATGCTCTGGTCCGCCGTGGACTTCTCAGGACGCAGGGAGAGGGCACGGATCCCGAAGAACACTCCAACGCCAGCTGCTGCCAAAGCGAGCCCACCTGTGCCATAGACCAGCCCGTCCAGCCGTCCCTTGCGAGGAGTGGAAGGAGGAGGAGGGGGAGGTTCAAGGCTCGGTGGGCTGGAGGTCAGCGGGAGGGGAGGAGATTCAGTTGACGGAGAGGCCGAGGCAGTCGGCTTGTTTTTAGCGAGCTCCACCCGGGCTCCTTCGAGCCGCTGGAGTGTTGCCCGGACTCGCTCCTTCTCTTCGTTGTCGGTTTCCAAGGTCAGATAGAGCTCGAAGTTCTTGATGGCGTTGTCGATCTCGCCCAGCTTTTCGTAGAGGAGACCCAGGTTGTAGGGCAGCTCCTTGGCGGTGGGGTCGAGCTTGCGGGCCTCCAACAACTTGTCCACAGCGGCTCGGTACTGACCTGAACGGTAGAGCTTGAGGGCCTCCTGGTAGGCCATCTGAGCGCGATCTTGAGAGTTCGCGTCGGACGGGTTGGCAGCATGGCTTGCTCGGTGGAAGGCAGCGAGGGCCAGCAGGGCCGCGAAGCACCCGACCAGGCGACCTTGGCGCCCACACACCGAAACCGCGGAGAGATACCGCATGGCGTGGCACCATACTCCAACCGCAAGCTTACGCCCAGAAGGCTCCCGGTGATAGGCTGGCTGACATGCGTTCTCCGACAGAAGCTACGCGAACCAGCGCTCTGGCGGTGGCATCCTTGGTGACGGGGGTGCTTACGTGCGTGCCGTTTCTTGGGCTGGCGGCGTTCCTTCTGGGGAGTGCGGGCCTGCTCCGTATCCGCTCCTCGGGAGGGCGCCTTGGCGGGACGGCCTTTGCGGTCGTAGGGCTGTCCTTGGGAGCTTTCAATGCGCTGGTTTCCTTGATGCTCCTTCTGGCGCTAGGGAGCGACGACCCACCCCCTGCACGGCCCCCCGCACCACCTCCGATCCCGTCACCTACGACTCCTGCGGTGCCCCCAGCAGGAGGGGATGAGGGAGGGCAAATGACCATCATCAACCAGGTGACGGAGGTGATGGTGGGGAAGGTGCGCCTAGTGGATCTCCCACCCACACGCCGAACGCTGGAGGCAGAGCTGGAGGCCCAACGAGCCCAAGCCCTGGCTGCCCGAGAGAAGCTGGTCCTCTTCACCGGAGCCGAGGGGTGTCGCCCTTGCATGAGCGTGGCGGCGGTACTGCCTGAAGCGAAGATGCAGGCAGCGTTGGCGGGGACGAGGCTGGTACGAGTAGATGTGAATGTGCTAGGACAGGAGCTGAACGACCTTGGAGTGCCCACAAAAAAGATCCCCGGATTCTATCTCCTTGGCAAAGATTTCAGCCCAACCGACGGGATCAACGGGGGGGAGTGGGATGACGACACCGCGGACAACGCAGGACCAGTGCTAGAGAACTTCCTCAAGGGGACGCTACGCAAGCGTCGAGAGCCCTTCTCCCCGTTGCCACAACGCCACCGGGTTCCTCCGCGGAGTTCCCCGCGTTCTGGATCGACCTTCCTCTGATGTTCGGAGTCGTTGAGTGCTTGGTCAGGCTTCGCTAGGGTGATAGATTGATGTCCTCTGCTACACCCCTTGCTACGCCGATCCCCGTCGGCGCCGCCATCGTTTCGGACTCGCTCCGCGCTGCCCTCGAGACCCGACGATCCAGGGGGGAGCGCTACACCCTTGCTGAGGCGACGGCGATTCTGGTTCCGCTCTGTGTCGATCTGGCCCAACACCACGAGGCCGGGCAAGAGTTCTTCCTGACTCCCTCGGTCATTCGGGTGGAGGGGGGGGTTCCCCGGCTCAATCTGATGTTGGCGCGGGGGGCCCCTACACTCCCACGGGATAGGAACTGTCTTGCTCCGGAGGAGCGCCAAGGAAAACCCGGGAATGCCCGTGCCAGCGTTTTTTCCGTTGGTGCGATCCTTTACGAGATGGTCACCGGTGAGAGCGTCGGTCCGGGCATGAGGCGTCCGACGGAGATTGTTCCCCAGTTGCCTGAGGCGCTGGAAGTCGTGCTGAGCAAGGCATTGGTGTCCGACCCTGCACATCGCCCTGACGATCTGAGGGCGCTGGCTCAGGCCCTCCACAACCTGGCCCCAGAGGCGTCTGCTGCAGTGCCCTCCGGCAATACGGACAAGCTCGACGGTGACGACGATTTTGAAGTAGATGTTCGGCTCTCCATGATCCCTCCGGCGGGCCCCCGCGTCGAAATCCCCAAGACTGCTGCGGTCCCTGTGGTGGATGCTTACGGCGTGGTGGCTGTCCAGGCGCAGCGAACTATCAACCGAAATGATCCTACAACCCGCCTCGCAGATCTCAAAGCTCGCCTGGAGAGCGACACCCGACCCCGTTACGTGGTCATCCAGGATGGCATGGATCACGGTCCGTTCAATGCCGTTGAGCTGCTCCAGCAGATTGCCTCCCATACGTTTACAGAGAACAGCATGCTGCGCGATACCTTTTCCCAGGAGGAGCGCATGATCAAAGATTGGGAGGAGTTCGCCCCTTTTGCGGAACAGGCAAAACTGCAACGAGAAATCAAGGCAGAAAAGGTCGAATTGGAGAAGACCATCACCGCGGAGAAGAAAGCTACCACCAGCAAGGCCCTCCTCGGTGGCGCTTCCTTGGCGGTCGTAACCCTCATCATTGGGGCTATCGTTCTCAAGACACGGGGTTCCCGCAACGATACGGTGACGGTTACGGGCGATACCGCCGTCAACGTTGATGTTGCGGGAGGTGTCAAGGCGAGTGACAAGAGCAAGGCAGGTAACGCTGCCGGGCTCGGTGGGCGCCTCCCTGCAACGGGAGGGTTCCCGATGTTGCCTGGGGGGCTATCCTGTGAGGGAGCGCAAGCCAAATACGTCGAGGAGATGAAGATGGGTGAGAAGGGAGCTCCCGATCTTACCCAGGGGCAGTTCGCTTCCATTCTCAACAATGGTTCTTACTTGCTTGGTTGTGGTGTCCCCGACAGTACGCAAGTCAACATCTGCGCGGCTGTGCAAAACGGACGCGCCGTTGGTGTCACGGTGACCATGCAACCCCCCAATCCAGGGGCGCAAGCGTGCGTCGCCAACAAGGTGCGTAGCCTTTCGTTTCCCTCTAACCCCAGGCTCGATATCGCCCGCACAACCTTCAAATGATCTACCTACCCCGGCCTGTCTGCGCTCTTGCCCTCGCCGCGCTGCTGTCCGGGTGCTCGGCACCAATCGCGGCCTCTCTGGTTGAGGAGGATGCCAATCGCATCCTCCTGGCTCTCCACCGTGCTGGCATCCATGGGGAAAAGGAAGTTGACCCTGCTGCCGAAGGGCGATTCGTGGTGCGGGTACATCGGGACGAGGTCAGCCGCGCTGTCGTGACCTTGCAAGATGAGGAGCTTCCTCCTCGTCCTTCCCCCGGGGTTCTTGAGGCCGTGGGAAAATCTTCCCTCGTTCCCAGTGCTGCCGTCGAGCATGCCCAATACATGGCAGGCCTTGCCGGAGATCTGGAGCGTACCTTGTCCAGCATCGACGGAGTGATCTCCGCCCGAGTTCACCTGTCCTCTCCCCCCCGCGCTCCCCTCGATCCGGGGCCCCCCAAGGCCACTGCCTCGGTGTTGATCAAGCACCGGGGGGCTACGGCTCCCATCGCTCAGGAAGCTGTCCAACAACTCGTCGCTGGCGCTGTGGCCGGTTTGCTCCCTTCGGATGTGGCCGTCGTGCTTCTCCCGCGGGGGAACTCAGCGCCGCAGGTGGTTGAGCTGACCCGTGTGGGTCCGGTGATCGTCACCCGTTCGACGGCAGGTTATCTGCGGGGGGCCGCCGCTGCCGCCTTGCTAGCCTGTGCTCTGCCTGCCGTAGCGTTGCTCCTGGTGTGGCAACGGAGTCGCCGGGCGCTGGCGGCGGCATTGGGGGATCAAGAGGGAGGAGCTTCGTGATCCTCATTGATCGCATCGAGAAATCGTTTGGCCACAACCGGGTACTTCGCGAGGTGACCTTCGCAGTTCCCAAGGGATGTCTCTATGGGCTGATTGGTCCTGGCGCCAGCGGAAAAAGCGTTCTCCTGAAGATCACGGCGGGTCTGATCCGCCCAGAGCGAGGGCGAATCGTCGTCGACGAGCAAGACATCTTCTCCATGGCCGACATCGAGCTCCAAAAATTCCGAGCGAACTTCGGCATGCTCTTCCAGAATTATGCTCTCTTTGACTACCTCACGGTTTACGAGAACATTGCCTTTCCTCTGCGCCGGATGACCACCATGACCGAGGAGCAAATCCGAGAGCGCGTGGCCGACCGGCTCCGGCGGGTGCAGCTCCCCGGCTTCGAGGATCGCATGCCCTCTGGCCTCTCCGGTGGGCAGAAGAAGCGCATCGGGGTGGCTCGGGCCACGGTGATGCAGGCCCCCTACGTTCTCTACGACGAGCCCGCCGCAGGGCTGGACCCAGTGACATCCCAGCGGATCTTCAACTTGCTACGGGACGAGCAGCGGGCCGCTGGTAGCACAGTCATCATGGTTTCCAGCGATATCGAGCGCCTGCTCACGGTGACGGACCGG
>JANWXX010000225.1 GCA_025057345.1 Polyangiaceae bacterium
GGTGCCCTTCTTCTCCTTGCGCTCCCGAAGCTTCTCGCTCTTCTCCACCAGGTCGGCGGGGGGCTCCTTCACCGGGAAATGGGAGCCCTTTTGCACGAAGGCTAGCCCGAGCGCTAGCGCATGCTTGCAAGGTCGCTGTCGTGAAGGACAACTACAACGGAACGTCGGGTGCTCGGTACCGGAGGAAAAATCCAGAGAAACCTTGTAAGGCTCTTTCGCAGAACCCTTGCACTCGGCGAACACTAGCTGCCCGTCCTCCGATCGGGCAAAGCCCCGGAAGGCGCCCTTCCTCAGAAGTGCGCGAGCATCCCCCATCGAGTGGTCGGAAGGAGCCCGATGGGTGAGGATTTCTTCCGTAAGCCCGGTCATATTCTTTTTGGTGCGGAGTTACGAAGTACCCTCTGGCTTCCTCCGAAGTACAAGGTTTTTCCCCGAGAAGCCCAATCGCTCGTAAAGCGCTCGGGCCCGCACGTTGTCGGGACGAACCTCCAGGGAAACTGCCGCAGGAGTTCCGGGCCAGGGGCCTTTCCCGGTGGCAAGAGCATTCATCAAGGACGTGCCGTGCCCTTGCCCTCGCACTTCAGCAGCTACGTAGAGCTCATCGATGACGCAGACCTCCCCCCCGAATTCATTGGACCAGAAAGAGATGAGCAACGCATACCCAAGCACGCGGCCCTCTAGCTCCAGCACCACGGCATGCCCCCGCCGCGGCTCCTCTCGGAGCGCTGCAAGGGTGCGCTGTATACGTTCTGTCGTCATCGGTTCGGGACCAGGATCCTCCTTGTAGAGCGCAAGGCAGAAGGTTGTGAGGGCAGGGTCATCGTCGGGAGTTGCAAGGCGCCACATGGTCGTTCAGGGAGAAGCAGCATCTCGTACGCTATCAAAAAGATCGATATCCCATGCAACCAGATCGCGCTTAATGGCGTCGACGCGGTACCTCGGCAGGATGCGGGCTAGCTCCTCGCCAGAAAGTACCCCTGTGATGGAGCCTTCCTGCTGTCGGGCATGCTCCATCGCATGCCACACCAGGATCGCTGCTCCCACCCCCGTAGGATAGGAGATGTAGGTCGCCCCGGCATAAGGGGTATCCAGAAGCTCCTGATAGCGGTGGTACGACAATCCCACGGTTTCGATGAGCGTTTGCCGGTCATTGCGAATCTGCTCCGAGATTCTGATTTCAGCGGCAGCAGCGAAGTGGGCCCGTCGGATCACTCCTGTGCGCAGATAGTTCTCAATACGTCGCGGCTTGTTCATCCCCGGGAGAATTGCCCTCACGACACTCTCCACCGTCAACCCGGGCTGAGCATCCAAGGTCCGCTTGGAAAGTAGATTCAGCTTGAACAGCGACTTGACGAGCTCCACCTCCGAACCTCCAGTCCACACCCCGATGGCACGGATATCTGGGAAGGCACGGCGGAAAGAGAGCAGCTCCTCCTGGTAGAGCGGGTACTGACGACAGGGGCGCGGCTCGTGAGGGAAGTGGTACAAGCGCGGCGAGGAGAAGGGCTCCAGCACCACAATCCTCCCATTTTCGATGACCCGAGGCCGCTGCGCTAGCTCCTCTAGCGCCACCAGCGGCGACCAGGAAAACACGACTTCATCGGAGTCGATATCTTCCAGCAGGAAGAGGTCAACCCGCTCGATGGTCAGCTCTCTCCGGTTCTGTGCCCGGATGTCATGAATCCGTCCACCCACAAGGAAGTTGGTAATCCCTGGAGAGATCCCTAGGTTGATTAGGGCTGCCACTCCCTTCGCTTTCAGCGCTTCCTCGTGCCGGTACTGAGCGAAGGTCAAGGTCTTCTGTGTCTCCTCGTCGTACATGTCCGACGCAAGATCCACTGCGTGGGCCCCCAGCTCCTCCGCCAGGATCAGCATCCGCTCGTTCAGCGCCGGGGTCGCCGCATTCACCAGCACCAGGGCGTTTTCCAGATGCTTCATATATCGGGGATCTCTGGCCCAGATCGGGTCAAACTCCGGGAGCCCCACAAACTCAATGCGCTCGAACAGATGCTCCGCGTGAAACAGCGCGTCCCGAGCCATATCTACGTTTCGCACAAAGGCCACGAAGCGTACAGGAACCCCATCGCGCTCCGCTAGCTCTGCCATGCATACCAGCATCACCGCCCCTACCGCTCCGATCCCGAAGAACACGATCGTGTCTCTCGCCATGCGCTCCCTTGTACCTCACCCCCGTAACGGTATGGGATCCGGCTTCGCTCCGACCGGAATGCGAAGACGAGGCGTACCAGGAGCCTTCGCCACCGGCCGACCCGCCTCCTTGATCGGCAGCTTCTCGCTCACCAGAGTCTTCCCAGCTTCATCGGTGACCTCCAAGGTCATGTGCCCGCTTCGATCCTGCTTCCGCAGTGTGTTGAACGCCCAGGTTCGGTACGACGGGGATGGCTCCACGTTCAAGTCCAGCATCGTCCGACGCTCCCCGTTAACCTGGAACACCACGTGGACTTTCCGTGGCTCTTTCCCTGGGTTCTTGAACCCAAGGTGCGCATAGACGCGCTGCCCTGGCGCTGCGGCTTCCAGGAAGTCGATGGGCTCCTTGGCTTTGACCCCCGAGGTGAAGCAGAAGCGGAGAAGTTGGAGCGGTGGAGCAGGGGGAGCAGGTGCATCCATGAGCACAGGCGACGCAGAGAGAGACGAGGACGGAGAGGAGGACGGGGCCGAGGTCAGGGTTGGAAGCAGGGATGAGGATGGGGACGAAGCACGTTCGCAGGCGAGAAGAAGGAGGGCTGTCAGCGCAATTGGCAGGGCTCGTGGCGTCCGGACAAGCATCGGTACGCGGATGCCTACCAGCCTCCCCCTGCTTATGCCATCGTCCTTCGTCGTGCGCCTCCTGCCTCCTTTGTTGCTCTGGATGTTCTTGGGCGCCTGCCGTTCCTCATCCTCGCCCTCTTCCTCAGCCTCATCTCCGTCGTCGTGCCCATCTTCGCCATCGTCCTCGTCGTCCGTGCTCGTGGACGCACCTGCTCCCCCACCCGCATGCCCCGAGGGCACACTCCTCGTTCCGGGGGGAGTCTTCTGGATGGGCCAGGAGCATAGCTTGCCAGAAGAGGCTCCGCGGCATCGGGTAGCGGTTCGCTCGTTCTGCATGGATATCACCGAGGTGACCATGGCAGCCTACCGGAGCTGCCAGGAGCAGGGACGCTGCTCCCCTGCCCACACCGGATTCCTGTGCACTATCTCCCGACCTGAACTCCTGGACCACCCCATCAACTGCGTGGACTGGTACCAGGCTCGCACCTACTGTGAACAGGTCGGCGGGCGTTTGCCCACGGAGCGAGAGTGGGAGTATGCCGCCCGGGGAGGCGCTGAGCAGCGGCTCTACGCTTGGGGCAACGAGCCCCCGGATGGCCGCTGTTGCTACAGCCACCCAGGCACGTGCAAAGTCGGATCTTACCCCCCAGGTTCCTTCGGTCTCCGGGATCTCACCGGCAACGTTTGGGAGTGGACGGCTACTGCATTTGGTCCCTATCCAAGCGAACCAACAGAGGGACCCTTGCGGGTGTATCGAGGGGGTAGCTTTAGCCGCCGGTTCCCCAAGTGGATGAGAAACAGCCTCCGAAACCGATTTCGCCCGGATGAATGGGGAGCTCACCTTGGGTTCCGGTGTGTCCGGGATCTCCCCGGAGCGACCTGCCCCGCTGGAAGCTCTCCAACTCCTGACGGTACATGCCAGCCGGAAGGAGTCTTGGAGCCTCCTTGGATGTCCCGGGCCGTAGGGGCGACTCCGACAAAGGGTAGGCCAGCTCCCAAAGGCAACGAGGCCTCTGTCCTCATCACCCGAGATCCTCGCTTTGACAGTGACTGTATTCGCAACAAACCTGGACAGCCGGTCGCTTACCTTGTAAAGGGTGGCTCCTTCGCAGACCGGCAGCGCTCTAAGGGGGCTTGCTCCAACCGAGACGTCGGGGTCGATTTCAACAGCATATGCTGCTCCCACTAAGAACGAAGCACGAATCCGCTCTGTGGATATCCTGTGGAAAAAAATCTGCCTTTGGGGCTGTGGATATCCTGGGGAAAATCAACCAGCGCCTTGGATTCCATGCGGTTGGGCCTCTGCAAGGGTTGGGGAAATTTGCAAGCGAATGGTTCTCATGCTTGTCGAGAAGAGGACCTCTGTCTTGCCTGCCTGTGGCTACGAGCATCTCATCATGACCACTCCTGAACTCGCCGCCCTCCTTCCGGTCGTAGGCTTCTTGGTTCTCCTTTTGGCCCGCTCCATCCGCCAGGTCAATCAGTGGGAAGCTGGCCTCAAGTTCACCCTGGGCAAGTACTCCGGACGCATGGAGCCTGGCCTCAACTTCATTGTTCCCCTGGTTCAGAATGGTATCAAAATCGACACTAGAATCCGTAATCGGGATCTCCCCAGCCAAGCGGTCATCACCCGGGACAACGTGACCGCCAAGATCGACGCGGTGATCTACTTCAAGGTAGTCGATCCAGAGAAGGCTGCGCTGAATGTGGAGAACTTCGAGCTAGCGGTACGGGACCGAGCCAAGGTGGTGCTCCGAGACGTGGTGGGCGAAACCACCCTAGACGAGCTGCTCGCCCATCGCGATGAGATCGCTGCCAAGATCCGCTACATGGTGGACCAGTTCGTTTCTCGCTGGGGCCTCCATATCGAGCTGATCGCGCTTCAGGATATCCAGCTCCCGAAGAACATGCAGGAGGCCATTGCCAAGAAGGCCATCGCTGAGCGGGAGAAACACGCCATCATCATCAAATCTCAAGCGGATTTGGAAAGCGCGGCGAACTTTGCCAAAGCCGCGGAGATCCTGGTCAACTCCCCCGGCGCTATGGAGCTGCGTCGCCTAGAGGCGTTGCAGAACATCACCGGCACCGGCAACAGTAAGGTCATTTTTGACCTTGCCAAGCCCGGGGTTGGCGACCTACGTGCCGAAGCTGCTGCCATGGGCGCTGCCATGGCAGCAGATGCTGGTACTGGCCTGCGCGTAGCACCACCTCCTACAGGACGTCGGGTTGCCCCTCCGTCCCCGCCTTCCTCAGTCCGGGATGAGGAGGCCACTGCAGCCCTGGAAGAGGGGCTCGCCGGGGCCCAAACCCGGTGGCACCGATGAGCGCCTCTGTCGACCTGGAAGACCTTCGTACCGAAGCCCTGGAGCTGCTGACCTCGCCGTGGGCCCGGGCAGCCCTGGAGCGAGCAGTACTCCACCTTGACCCAAGTACCCTCACCTGGGAGGGGAGTCACGGCGAGGTTTGCGCCCACCGCCTTACCCTGGGCCTTGACGGTGCCTCTCTGGGGGAGCTGGACGAGCATCCTTCGGCACTGGATGAGCTGGAGGCGGTATTCTCTCGAGTGCTGGCGCGGCGCCCGGGGCACGGCCTGGCCTCCCTGGCAACCCGCTGGGAGCTGGAGCCTGCCGCGGAGGTGGTTTCCTATCGCTCCCCGGAGAGACGCCCTGTGCACCGCAACGATCCGGAGGCTCTTCGGCGAGCCTTGGTCGCCTACCTACATCGGAGACACCAGCAGGCAGGGGCTCGCTGGGTTCGGGAGGCAACCTCCCTCACCCCCCGCCGGGCTCCGCCAGAACTCCGGGATGCTCTCGCGGCTGCTCTCACTCGGCTCACCGCACCTTGACGCTCTCGGTTGAAACGCGAGAAGGTGTGGTGACGTGACCACGGACCCTCAGGAAGACCGTTTCAAGCGTGCCAAAGCGCGGGTTGGCGGCGTGCTCAAGGAGAAGTGGCACCTTGATGCGCTTCTTGGGGTGGGCGGCATGGCTGCGGTCTACCTGGCCACCCACCGGAATAACGGCAAGCGGGTCGCCGTCAAGATGCTTCACTCGGAACTCTCCGTGATCTCCCAGATCAAGACCCGTTTTTTGCGCGAGGGGTACGCCTCCAACAAGGTCAACCACCCTGGTGTGGTTTCGGTCCTGGACGATGACGTGGCCGAGGATGGCAGCGTCTACCTCGTCATGGAGTTGCTGGAAGGCGAGAACTTGGAGCAGCGTCGTGCTGCAGCAGGAGGCTGCCTTGACCTGCAAGAAGTCCTCTGGATTGTCGATCAGCTCTTGGATGTCCTTAGAGCCGCCCACGCGGTCGGTATTGTTCACCGGGATATCAAGCCGGAGAACATCTTCCTCACCCGGGACGCCACCCTGAAAGTCCTTGACTTTGGCCTCGCCCGCGTCCGTGACCCGAGGACCTCCGCCGGCCTTACCCGTACCAACGTGCTCATGGGAACCCTCGACTTTATGTCCCCTGAGCAGGCCCGCGGGAAATGGGACGGTGTCGATGCACGTTCCGATATCTGGTCTGTCGGTGCTACCATGTTCATGCTGTTGACCGGACATCCGGTCCATGAGGAAGCCACCCTCGACGGGCAGCTCAAGGCCGTCGCCACCCGTCCTCCTCGCTCCCTCCGTCAGCTCCGACCCGACCTCCCGACGCCCGTCATCGCCTTGGTGGATCGTGCCCTCGCTTTTCACCCTCACGACCGCTGGCCTGACGCCTTCTCCATGCAAGAGGCCGTCCGGGAAGCCTACAACAAGCTGGGGGAAGTGCTGCCCACCTCCACCCATCCTCCTCCCGTCGAGCCCACCCTCGTCAACGCCTCCACGCTGGTTACGTCCCCCTCCTGGGATGCGGACCTCGCCCAGACCCAAGCCCTCACCCGCCCTCGCTTCAACGAGGATGCTGTCACGCGCGTCCTCCCACCCTCGCTCCCTCTTGCAGGTCTGAGCTCCTCTTCTCCTTCTCCTGTTTCTCCCCCTGAACCAGCTGCTCCTCCCCCGGTCCCCTCCTCGGCGCCTCCCCTGACTCCGGATCCAATCCCGCTCCCTCTAGAACCTTCGGTTGCAACCTCGCCTGCTCCTATGCCCGCGCCGATGCCCGTGCTGACGAGGAGAAGGCTCTGGGTGATCGCTGCATCGTTTCCGGTTGGGGTACTACTTTTCTGGGGGCTCTCCTCTCTGCGAGGCTGCGAGCCTACGCCAGCCTCGCAACTTGCTGCCCCTTCCCAGGTTTCCACGTCGGCTGCTTCCCTGCTGTCTCCCTCCTCGATTTCGGAGCCGCCAGAGCCTCCCCCCAAGGAAAGCGCTACCCCTCCTCCCAGCGCCAGCACAGGCCCAGCCCGCCCCTCACGCCCGGCTCCTCACCGGGGGCCCCGGAAGAAGCAGCCTCACTGAACATGAAACGACAGCTTGCGAACGGGCGGAATGGTGGGACAGGGGATATCGACCCCCGACGTGGGGTTGACCTTCGCCCGGAGGATCTTCCGCGTCTTCTCGGCAACGGCCGCGCTGGGGGCCACGGCGACGAGGACATACTCCTTCTTGGAGCCAGAGAGAGAGCCGGTCTCCAGCAAGAACTCGACCCAATCGACCTCGGCCAGCTCGGGATGCCCCTTGAGCGCCTCGCGGGTCTTGTCGTAGGCGAAGTCGGGGCCTGCGATGGTGCCACGGCGAACCACCTGGAGCGCGGGGCCCTTGCACGCCGAAGCCGCCGCGACGGGGGGTGAGGAGGCGGAGGTGACCGGAGGGGGTGGCACGGCCACAGCCGCCGAAGCCGGAGCAGGAGGAGGCTCCTGGCCCTGAACCTTGGCCCCTGCCCGGATGGTCCGGATCTCCTCGAGGAGCTTCTGCGCCCCGGCGGCGTCGACGTTGCTCATCTTGTCCTTGAGAGCCATCAGGGCCACGAAGGAGTCGTCCAGCTTGCGTTGGTCCTCCCGGTACTCGGCGACGGTGAGCTTGCAGGTGTTGAAGTTGTGGCATA
>JANWXX010000226.1 GCA_025057345.1 Polyangiaceae bacterium
CGACCTTGATTGAGTGGGACGAGGATATCCCCGAGTTCCCGGTGCTGCTAGCTGAAGCCGCACGGGCTCGCCGCGAGCGCGATGCCGCCCTCTCCCCAAAGACCCCGTGAACCACCCTTCCTTGCAGGAAATCCAGCAGATGCTTCTCCGGGCTTTCCGGCACAGTACTCCCCTATCCGGCGACCCAGAGCTTACCGCATTGGCTTGCCAGTTGGTTGCTGGAAACGACCGGCTCCGCCCTGAGGAGCAAGTGGAGATCTACCGCGAGCAGTTCTTCCTCCGGCACTTGAGCTGCCTGGAGGAGGACTTTCCTGCGCTCCAGGCCGTGCTGGGTCGCAATGCCTTCGACGCCACAGGGAGCGCCTACCTAGCCGCCTACCCGCCTTCCTCCTTCACCTTGCGCGATCTAGGAGAGCACCTACCGCAATACTTGGAGACTGCCCCGCTGCCAGAAGGCTTCCCCTGCCGAGCGTTCCTTGTAGACCTCGCAAGGCTTGAGTGGGCTCTCGTGGATGCCTTCGACGCGCCGGATCTCCCTCCCCTCTCCCTCGCAAGCCTCCAGAACGTACCGCCGGACGCCCTCGATGCCGCCGTGGTGACCTTGGACCCAAGCCTCACGCTCCTGGCGCTCCGGTACCCAGTCCACGAGATCCACGAAGCGGCCTCGGAGGGACAACCCTTCCTAATCCCCCCCCCCCGGGCCTGCTGGCTCGGGGTCCATCGCCGCATCGACCTGGCTCTCGACTGGAACGAGCTCCCGGCGCTCGCCTTTCGTACACTGGACCTTCTCCGCCAAGGTCTCCCGCTCGCGAAAGCTCTGAATCAAGTGGCATCGACCCTCGCTTCCCAAGACGAACTTGACCTGCTCACCAACTGCATCGGCACCTGGTTCATCGACTGGGTACAACGGGGGTGGATCCGAGGTATCGCGCTCCCCCCTTGAGGGAAGCGCCACCAGAAGCGTAGAGTGCGCACCCTCATGCTGGCCTGGGCTTTCCCCTGTGCGAATGCTGACGAAGTGGGGGCACTCCTCCGTGCCTTGGGCAAACACCGCTACCTGATGGAGACGGACCACCGGCTCCACTGGACCGTCGACGAAGCCCTCGCTGCCCATGAACCTTTCGCCCACCATGCCCGGCAATTCGCGGAGCGCTGCAAGCGCGAACAGGATCTGGATCTGTCCTCCTACGAGCCGACTCTGTGGCGTCCTGCCTCCATCGACGAGATCACCGCAGTGCTACACCTGTTCTGGACACCCGGTCGCGTCGCTCAAGAGGCAAGTGTTCGCCTTCGAGCGCTGTTGGAGCAGCAGGGGTTGCCCATCCCCTCCCGGGAGCCCTTCGAGGGCGATCCCGATTTCCCCGACCATCCTCAGCTCGTCCAACTCTCCTGGAGGCTACTACCCATCTGCGACCTAGATCCGGACCGTCACGCCGGAGCACTGAGGGCCCTGGAGGATTGTGGCGAGGAAGTTGATGTGGCCACTCCCGTCGACCAAGAAGGCCCCGACCTTGGCGTCCTGGAACTCACCGAAGGTACTCTGGAGGGGGCCCTTCTCAGCGAGTTCTTGGTGTGGGCAGATGGATCACGAGTGTACAACGACTATGTGTTTCGAGGAGCTTGTAAGGCAGCCCGATTGCCCTGGCTTCCCGAGGGGCCCGAAGTCAACGACAAGGATTGAGAAAAGGCGCTTGACAGAGGCGAGCACCTGGATACACTGCCGCCTCCTCAAAAAAGGCTCACCCTTCGGAATCCCCCGGGGAGCTCCTCTCAACAATGCCAACCATTAACCAGCTGATCCGCCAGGGGCGCCAGGCTGCCCACTACAAAACCGCCTCCCCCGCACTCAAATCGTGTCCGCAGAAGCGCGGCGTGTGCGTCCGCGTCTACACAACCAATCCGAAGAAGCCTAACTCGGCCCTCCGTAAGGTGTGCCGCGTGCGCTTGACCAACGGGATGGAGGTGACCAGCTACATCCCTGGCGAGGGGCATAACCTTCAGGAACACTCCTCGGTACTCATCCGCGGGGGCCGCGTAAAGGATCTCCCAGGCGTGCGCTACCATGTCGTGCGCGGCACCCTTGACTCCTCGGGCGCGGCTGGGCCCTCGTCCACCAACAAAAAAACCCGGACGATTTCCCGCTCCAAGTACGGCGTCAAGCGCCCCAAGAGCTGAGAACAAGCCATGCCTCGTCGACGCGAAGTCCCCAAGCGGCGCATCACTCCTGACCCCAAATTCAAGGATAAGCTCGTCTCCAAGTTCATGAACGTGCTCATGAAAGGAGGCAAAAAGTCCACCGCCGAGGGCATCCTGTACGGAGCTTTCGATACCATCAAGGACAAAAACAAAGAAGAGCCCCTTGAGATCTTCCGCAAAGCACTCGACAACACCAAGCCCAAGCTCGAAGTGAAGTCCCGCCGAGTAGGTGGTGCAACCTACCAGGTTCCGGTGGAAGTCCGGCCCGAGCGCCGGGTTTCCCTGGCGATGCGGTGGTTGGTCCACTACTCCCGCGAGCGCGGCGAAAAAACCATGCGCGAGCGCTTGGCTGCAGAGCTGCTAGATGCCTCCCAAGGGCGTGGAAATGCAGTCAAAAAGAAGGAAGACACCCACAAGATGGCCGAGGCAAACAAAGCTTTCGCTCACTATCGCTGGTGAAGGCATTTCTCTCCCCCCTCTGACCGGAGCACAGATTCGGACAAGATGAAGCAGACAATAGAAAGGATCGGGTGAGTCTGCTACCTGATGGGCCCATCTCTGCCAGCCACGGCAGCCTACGATGGGCCCAGGCAAGGCTCCCCCGATTCCCCCTCTGGCAAGCAATGGCCCCCCACATGGCGGGAGGGCAATGGGGCCGGAGGGGGTTTCGTCCGTTCTGGCTCCCCCTCTCCACGACGACCCCGAGACGAACGCAGGAAAACAATCATGGCTCGCGAATACCCCCTGGAGCGCACCCGCAACATCGGGATCATGGCCCACATCGATGCGGGCAAAACCACTACGACGGAGCGCATCCTCTACTACACCGGCGTCAACTACAAGATCGGTGAGGTGCATGAAGGCGCGGCCACCATGGACTACATGGTGCAAGAGCAAGAACGCGGTATCACCATCACGTCTGCAGCCACCAACTGCTTCTGGATGCCAGCAGACGGCCCCAATGCCAATATCCGCCACCGCATCAACATCATCGATACCCCTGGCCACGTCGACTTCACCATTGAGGTAGAACGCTCGCTCCGCGTACTCGACGGTGCAGTGGCTGTCCTTGACGGCAACAACGGCGTCGAGCCTCAGACCGAAACCGTCTGGCGCCAAGCGGACAAGTTCCGCGTGCCGCGTATCGTCTTCGTCAACAAGATGGATAAGACAGGGGCCGACTTCGAGATGAACGTCCGCTCCCTCCGTGACCGCCTAGGCGTCATCCCGGTACCCATTCAGTATCCGATGGGCGAGGAGGATCGCCATAAGGGCATCATCGACCTAATCAAGATGAAGGCGGCTATCTTTGACGAGGAGTCCAAGGGGCAGAAGTTCTCGTGGGTCGAAATCCCCCATGAGCTTAGGGAGAAGGCTGAGCAGTATCGCGAGAAGATGATCGAGGCCTGCGCAGATGTCGACGAGGAAATCATGGAGAAATTCCTCGAAGGCAACCTCGGCGGAATCTCCGAAACCCAGCTCATAGCAGCCCTTCGAAAGGGGTGCTGTTCCTTCAAGTTCTTCCCGGTACTCTGCGGCTCCGCCTTCAAGAACAAGGGAGTGCAGATGCTACTCGACGCAGTGATCAATTACCTTCCATCACCGTTGGATATCCCCGCCGTGAAAGGGATCAATCCAGACAACGACAAGGAAGAGGTTCGCCGCGCCGACGATAATGAACCCTTTGCCGCCTATGCTTTCAAGATCATCAACGACCCCCACGGAAACCTAACATTCTTCCGAGTTTACTCCGGAAAGATCTCGTCGGGTACGATGGTTCTCAATACAACTCGTGGCAAGCGGGAGCGCATCGGACGAATCCTGCGCATGCATGCCAACAAACGGGAAGAGCTGAACGAGGCGGACACCGGCAACATCTACGCTGCTGTCGGCCTCAAAGATACCCGAACTGGAGACACCCTATGCGACGAGAACAAACCCATCCTCCTGGAAAAGATGGTCTTCCCGGCCCCGGTCATCGAAATCTCCATCGAGCCCAAAACCAAGGCCGATGTCGATAAACTCTCGGTGGCGCTCCAGAAGCTAGCTTACGAGGATCCTAGCTT
Organism: Polyangiaceae bacterium; assembly: GCA_025057345.1. Classification (GTDB taxonomy): domain Bacteria; phylum Myxococcota_A; class Polyangia; order Polyangiales; family Polyangiaceae; genus JANWXX01. The sequence continues at coordinate 4,263 of JANWXX010000226.1, forward strand.
CCGCACCTATACCAACGAAGAAACAGGTCAGACCCTCATCGCCGGGATGGGTGAACTCCACCTCGAGATCATCGTTGACCGTCTACGCCGTGAGTTCAAAGTCGATTGCAACGTAGGTAAGCCCGAGGTTGCCTACCGCGAGAGCTTGTCCCGTGAAACTCAGGCCGAATACAAATATGCCAAGCAGAGCGGCGGCCGCGGCCAATATGGTCATGTGGTCCTCTCCGTAGGTCCTGCAGAGCGCGGTGCCGGATTCATCTTCGAGAACCAAATTGTAGGTGGTGTGATCCCCAAAGAGTTCATCCCCGCAGTAGAAAAGGGGATCCGCGATGCGATGGAGCGCGGCGTACTCGCTGGTTATCCAGTCATTGATATACGGGTGGCCTTGACCTTCGGCTCTTACCACGAGGTCGACTCGTCAGCGCAGGCGTTCGAGATCGCCGGCTCATTGGCCTTCCAGGAGGCCGCCAAGAAGGCCGGCCTTTACTTGCTGGAACCGGTCATGGCGGTCGAGGTAGTCACCCCCGAGCAGTACATGGGAGACGTCATCGGAGATCTCAACAGCCGCCGGGGTAAGATCAATGGGATGACCCAGCGCGGTAATGCGCAGGTAATCGACGCGGAAGTGCCCTTGGCGACGATGTTCGGGTACTCCACAGACCTACGCTCCAAAACCCAGGGCCGTGCCACCTACTCTATGCACTTCAAGCAGTACATCCAGGTGCCGAACCAGATCCAGGACACCATCGTTGCCAAAGTCAAGGGCAGCTTAAAGCAAAGGTTCAAGAGTCATGGCAAAAGAGAAATTTGTTCGCACCAAGCCTCATGTGAACGTCGGCACCATCGGTCACATCGACCACGGAAAGACCACGCTCACAGCCGCCATCGTCAAGGTCCAGTCCAAGAAGGGCCTCGCCAAGGAGATCAAATACGCCGACATCGCCAAGGGCGGCACGGTCCGCGATGCTACCAAGACCGTCACCATCGCCGTCGCTCACGTCGAGTACGAGTCCGTCAAGCGTCACTACGCCCACGTCGATTGCCCCGGTCACGCCGACTACATCAAGAACATGATCACCGGCGCTGCTCAGATGGATGGCGCTATCCTCGTCGTCTCCGCCCTCGATAGCGTCATGCCTCAGACCCGTGAGCATGTCCTCCTCGCTCGCCAGGTCGGCCTCCAAAAAATCGTCGTGTTCCTCAACAAGTGCGACGCCGTCGACGACCCAGAGATGCTGGATCTCGTCGAGATGGAAGTCCGCGAACTCCTCTCCAAGTACAAGTTCGACGGAGACAGCGCTCCTGTGATCCGGGGCGCCGCTTTCCCCGCCCTCCAAGGCGACCCCCAGTGGGAGGCCAAGATCGGCGAACTCCTCGACGCCCTCGACAACTACATCCCTGAGCCGGTTCGCGCCATCGACAAGCCCTTCCTCATGGCCGTCGAGGATGTCTTCTCCATCAAGGGCCGTGGCACCGTCGCCACCGGACGCATCGAGCGCGGAGTCATCAAGGTCAACGAGGAGGTCGAGATCATCGGCTTCCGCGACACCCGCAAGACCGTGGTGACCGGTGTGGAGATGTTCCGCAAACTCCTCGATGAGGGCCAAGCGGGGGATAACGTCGGCTGCCTACTCCGCGGCATCGAAAAGAACGACGTCGAGCGGGGCCAGGTGCTAGCCAAACCCGGAAGCATCCTCCCTCACAAGAGGTTCACCTGCGAGGTGTATGTCCTCAAGAAGGAGGAGGGCGGGCGTCACACCCCCTTCTTCTCCAACTACCGTCCCCAATTCTACGTGCGCACCACCGACGTAACTGGCACCTGCGAGCTGCCCGAAGGCACGAAGATGGTGATGCCCGGTGACACAGTATCGATGACGATCAGCTTGATCACCCCCGTGGCCCTGGAGGAGCAAATGCGGTTCGCCATCCGCGAGGGCGGCAAGACTGTCGGGGCAGGCGTCGTTACCAAAATCCTTGAGTGAGTACCATGGCCGAAACTCCCAAGATCCGTATCCGCCTCAAGGCGTTCGACCACCAGCTTCTGGACCGCTCAACGGCGGATATCGTCGAGACAGCGAAGCGTACCAAAGCCCGCGTGGCAGGGCCGATCCCGCTGCCAACGGAGATCCGGCGCTACACGGTGCTCCGCGGCCCCCACGTCGACAAAAAGTCCCGGGAGCAATTCGAGATTCGTACCCACAAACGTCTGCTCGATATTCTTGAGCCGACTCAGCAGACCCTCGATGCGCTGATGCAGCTCGACCTAGCCGCCGGCGTCGATGTCGAGATCAAGTCGTTACGGAGAGCAGAATGCCTACCCTGGACGTATTCAACCTAAGCCGAGAAAAGGTTGGCCAGATTGACTTGGCCAAAGAGGTCTTTGAGGCCGAGGTCAACGAGAACCTCTTCTACGAGGTGGTCAAGGCACAGTTGGCGTCTGCTCGCCAGGGCACAGCCTCCGCTAAGGAGCGCTGCGCAGTGGCCGGCTCAACGAAGAAGCTGTACAAACAAAAGGGTACAGGCCGCTCGCGGCAGGGCTCTATCCGGGCACCACATCATGTGGGTGGCGGCCAGGCCCACCCCCCGCGACCCCGTGATTGGTCTTACCGACCTCCGCGAAAAGTGCGCGTCGGTGCACTCCGCAGCGCGCTCTCCCTTTTCGTCAAAGAGGGACGCCTGATTGTGGTCGATAAACTCGAATTCCCCGAGATCAAGACCAAGGCCGCTGCAAGCGCCCTCAAGGCACTTCAGGCCGACAAAAAAACCTTGGTGGTGGATACCGCTAGCAACGAGAAGCTGAAGCTGTCGATCCGTAACCTCGCAAAGGCGATGTTCCTGCCACCGGAGGGGGTGAACGTGTACGACCTGCTGCGGCATGATCACCTGATCCTGTCGCAGGAAGCTGCAAAGGCCCTCGAAGCACGCTGCTTGCGCTGAACATTCGGAGAAATCATGACCCCCGAGAGGATTCTCAAACGTCCTATCTTCCTCACCGAGAAGGCCAGCAGGCTGCGCAAGCAGAACAAGGTGGTGTTCGAGGTGGAAAGGACTGCCAACAAACTTCAGATCCGCGACGCCGTCCAAAAGATCTTCAAGGTGACGGTAACGGATGTGCATACCATGATCTTCCGCGGCAAGGATCGCCGCATGGGGCGCGGTTACGCCAAGCTCCAGAACTGGAAGAAGGCGGTGATCACGCTCAAGCCCGGTGACACCATCCAATTCTTCGAGGAAGAGTCCGCAGCCGACGAACAGCCTACCGACAAGACGGGCAGCCAAGGCGAGCCAAACCAGGGCTGATGAGGATACAAAGATGCCAATCAAGACCTTTAAGCCAACCTCACCGTCGCGCCGCTTCTACTCGGTGCTGTCCACCGAAGGGCTTACCAAGAAGGCCCCCGAGCGCTCCTTGCTGGAGCAGCAGAGCAGTACCGGAGGCCGGAACAACCATGGCCGTATCACC
>JANWXX010000227.1 GCA_025057345.1 Polyangiaceae bacterium
AGCCTCGATCAGAAGAGGTAACCCAGAGCAACATTGAAGCCTGTACGAAGCGACCCGGCACGGTCAAACCCTTCGGGAGAGGGCACCGTAGGCTCCGGGCGGTACAGACGAAAAGGCAAGACAAGTTGGACATCCACCAGCAGACCAAAGGGGAAGGCATAGTTACCACCCAGGTTGGGCCCTACATGGCTTCCAGAGGACAGATTGAGGAAGGGTGCCGTGATGAGCTGATCGGTGTCCACGACCGCATGGATGAATCCGACACCGCTGTAGAGACCGCCCTGCATGTTACCAATGGGGTAGTAGCGAGCCTGAACCTCCAACTCGAAGTACGGTTGCCGTCGGGGTGCTGCAGAAACCGGATCGAGGGTAGTGACCTTGCCGTATCCGACACGCCCGATAGCTGTCAGCTTGTCGAGGATGCGGACCTCGGCACCGAGCACTCCCACCCCACCCAGCAATCGTAGAGGGAGGGCATGGATGGAAAGAAACGGTTTGGCGGTGTACGAGGAGATGACGTCGTCTCCCTCGGTTCTTGGTGGCTCTTTGACCTCCACATGACGGATTGGGGCAGGGGGAGGATCCGCCAGGGCTGGGGAGGTCAGGAGGAGGAAGGTAAGGGGGATAACCTCCCTCCATCTCATGCGGCACGTCCTCTCAGTCGGAAGGCAGGGTGCCCCGGTATAGCTTGCCAGCTTAGCATCCCAAGCATGGCCCCCACGAAGACGATGGGGATACGCTGGCGGAGGATGAGACCGATATTGGCCATCGTTGTGGCATAAGCAACGGTGAGTGGTACCAAGAAGATGAGGAACATAAACAGAAGGGAGCGGTCACTGGTCCAAAGTCGCTTCGCGGAGACGAGCAGACGAGCAAAGAAGAAATACCAGATCAGGGTGTCGATCTTCCCAATCTGGAAGCCGATGGACCCCGCCTGCCAGGGGAAGGGAGAGAAGAGCGTGTAAAGGATCTTGAGGTGGATGGCTCCGAAAGCCTGCCCGCCATCGTCAAAGGATACCCCAGAGCCCCCGAGCTGGTTCCACTGGCGAGTGTTCACGTCAGAAGCGAACTCGAAGGTGTTCTGCATCTGATCCAGAACGCGCTCTCCTAGGGAGCTACGAGCGATTGCGACCAGGACCAACGACATCCCCACCCCGAGCACAATCTGGCGACCCAGCGATCCCTTTCCGAAACCGATGAGGCCGACCGCCAGCGGAGCCACGGTGAGAAAGACCAGGTAGTGGCGTACGTACCAGAGTGCCCAGAGAGACCCACAGGAGAGCAGCGCCTGGGGTAGAGAGAAGCGGGCAGCCAGGCGAAAGGAGGACGTGAGGGCAAGGACCACGAAAAAAAGGACCAGCCCGTCCTTGTACATATCAGCGCTGTAGTAGAGAAAGCCTGGGAGGAAGAGGAGCACCCTCATCACTTGGAAAGCTCTGGCTGGATCAGCACCCAGCTCGATGGCCATCCGATAGAGATGGTAGCAAGCTAGCACCGAGCAAGCTGCCACCACTGCAGTACAGCCAGCTCGGGTTTCCCCTCCGTTGAGATAGATGATGAAGGCAAAGAGGTTGATAGGCAGCGCAGCGTTCCCCACTGCAGGCACTTCTTCGTTGGTGTAAAATTCGACCCCACGGTAGGACCATATCCTTGAAAAATCAATGGCCATCCGTTCGTAAAAGAGGCAATCTCCTCCCGCTCCGTGGGAAAATAGGGGGATATCCCTGAGAAAAAACTGAAGGATAATACGAATAAGATAAGAGACAACGAGCAACGAGACGACCTGCTGGGGTTCCCGGTTCCAACGGAGGACAGCAAGCAGGAACGCCAGCATCAGGACGGGAAGCAAGAAACCGAGCATGGGGCTAAGGCGCCTTGGGAGCTGCCTGGGAATACTCTCCGTAGCCGGAATAATAGCGGTAATTGTACGAGTATTTGTACTCAAGGCGTCGCAGGTCAACGACATTGAGGATGACGCCGAGGAGCTTGCCCTGGACTCCGCGGATGGCGCGGAGACTGTGACGAACCTGGTCAATGGTGGTCGAGTAGCTACGTACAACGAAGACCGTCCCGTCAACCCTAGTGGAAAGGATCACCGCGTCGGTGACCGGGTTGGTGGGGGGCGAGTCGATGATGACGCGGTCAAAGCGATCGCGAAGCTGATGGAGGAGTTCCATGAGGCGATCGCTCATGAGCAACTCGGCAGGGTTAGGGGGAGTACGCCCTGCAGGCAGCACGGAGAGATTGGGGACACTGGTTGGCTGGATCGCCTCATCAAGGGTTTCTTCCCCAAGCATAACTGAGGTAATTCCGTGCTCTGGGCCAATGTCAAAGATTTTGTGGAGCCTTGGGCGGCGCAGATCGAGGTCCACAATCAACGTGCGTGCATTGGCCTGGGCGAAGGTAGCAGCCAGAGTGGCAGCCGTGGTGGTTTTGCCTTCGCTGGGACTAGCGCTCGTCACAAGCAGCAAACGTGGCGGGCGATCAGGGGACATAAAGGTGATGTTGGACCGGATGGAGCGAGCTGCCTCGGCTACCATCGACATTGGTTGGCGAGCAACCACCAGCTCGGGTTTGTCTGCAATATCTGGGTTGATTTGGTTGCGGCGCTTGCCAGGACGCTGAGACCCCAAAATCCCTTCAAAAGCAGGAAGGAGCCCAAGGCAGGAGAGCCCGAGCTTCTGCTCTAGGTCGGTGGGTGTTCGAATGGTTCGGTCTGCTAGCTCACGCAGCACTGCTATGAGGAGCCCTACAAAGAAGCCGATGCCGGCGCCAATGGCCAGGATGTTGCCAACCACGGGTCGGATGGGCACCGTTGGGAGCCGCGCCGGATCGAGAGGCTTGATGTTCTTCGTGTTAATCATCCGCGAGAGGTCCACCTCTTTCATGCGCTCCAGCATGTTGGTGTAGAGCTTCTCGTTGGTACTGGTGGCTCGCTGAAGTTGGTTATACTTGATCTCCTCCATGTTGAGGTCGAGGGCCCTCTTCTTGGCATCTTCTAGCAGTGCTTGCAGGGCGGCTGCTTCAGAGGAAACCACCGCAGCCTCCCGGAGCGCAGCCCCCTGGATATTGCGCACTTGGCGAATAAAGGCCTCCAAGGAATTATCGAGCTGCGCTTGTGCCTGTTGGATATCCGGGTGATTTTCCAACTTACCGGCTGTTTTGTGCTGGGTGAGTTCAGCTCGAGCCTTGAGGAAATCGTTTCGGAGTTGGGTGAGCACCGGGTCGTTCATCAATTCGGAGGCAGGCAAGTCGTCAGGGTTGGCCCGGGTCACCTTGGCGAGGGCATTGGCCCGGGAGACGAGCTGCGCTCGCTTGATGTTCACTTGGGTCACCGCGGTCTGAATGGATCCAATCTCGCTCCGGAGGAGATTGTTTTGATCGTTGAGGGATACGCTGAGGAGATTGCGTTCCTTCTTGAACCGGTGGAGCTCCGACTCACTTCCTTCGAGATCCTGCTGGAGTTTCTGTACTTGTTCCCGGAGCCACGCCAGGGCGTTCCCCGTGATGCCTACCGTATCTTCATTGGAGACGCGGATGTAGGTGTCAATGATGGCGGTGACCAGCCTTTGAGCTCGCTGCGGATCTGTGTCCTCGTAGCTGATGTTAGCAATGGACGTCCCTTTGACTCCCTGGACTTTGAGGCGGCTCTTGAGGAGGTCGATGAGCTGCTCGGCCTTCACATGGCCGGGCTGGGTACCGGGGAAATTCGCTTCCAGAAAGGCGCGGTCGATGTCGAGTCCGCTGTCCGTCACCACCTGCCGAAGCACTCGCTGGGAGGCAATGATGCGGAACTCGGTTTCCATGAGCTCTTGCTTGTTGAAGAAATCGGTGTAGGGGTCAAAGACATCAACGCGACGCCCCAGGGCAGCAGGTTGGCTCCAGTCGTAGACGATGGTGGCCTCAGCCCGGTACCAGCGCACCTGGCGGTTAAGCCAGAGGGAGGCCAGCGCGGGCCCGATCACCATGCACAACAGCACCCAAAACCCATGGCGCAGGAACAACCTCAGGAGAACGTCGAGGGAAACTCCGCCCAAGAAACCGCCGTCCTCGAGGGTTGCTGGGAGGGGGCTCACCTTGCCAGGGATGCCAGCCGGAGGCTCTGGGGGAAGGGGGGAGGATACGAGGGGAGGCTGGGATTCCACGTGGGTGATGGTTGGCTGAATCCAGGGGCTAACAAGGGCATCTTAGCCCCTTTGACAGCTTCGTAAGATGCTTGCCAGCGGTCGAAAGTTCAAGCCACAACTCACCCCCGTGTCTGGCGCCTCTGAGCCCTCGACAACGAACCAGGGTTCCGCACGGACGCCCTCCCGACGACTTGGTCTCGCTGGCCTCCTGTTCCTCGGGATTTCAGTGCTAGCAATTGGGTCACTTCCTCCTGGGCTTTCACTGCTGTTCGGGCTGGGAGCGTCGCTTCTGGTGGGGGTGTGGTTGCTAGCGCTTCCGGGGCATGGTCCTCCCGACGGCCTGGCCCCTCGAACGCTGGCGCTCCTAGCCCTCTGGACGCTGCTGCAGTGTGTACCCCTCCCCTTCTGGCTTCTCTCCCGCATCTCACCAGAGAGCGCTCAAATCTGGCATCAAGCGCTGACCCTTGCCGGGGAAACTCGAACCTGGGTTCCCCTCTCGCTAGCCCCTGGGCAGACGCTGATGGAGGCGGCCAAGTGGGGCGGCTACGCGGGGCTCTGCATGCTCGGGGCTTGGTGGGCTCGGCACCGGGGGTTGACCTTCCTCTGCTGGGCCGTGGTGGGGCTCTCCCTAACCGTGGGTGTGGTCACTGTTCTCCACGGTATCTTCGATGCTCAAACCATCTTTGGCATCTACAAACCTATTCATAACTTTCCTCGCTGGACCCGAGGTCCTCTCCTCAACGTCAACCACCTCTCCGCTTACCTTTCCCTCGGCGTCTACGCCGCCTTTGCATTGCTCCTTGGCGAGCGGTCGCTCTCGCTCCGAGCCAGAGCGGTGCTTTTGATCAGCGCAGCGGCACTGGTGGTCGGGGTGGTGGCCCTAGCTTCTCGTGCCGGAGTGTTCGCTCTCACCCTCGGCGGACTGCTCATGCCTGTCGTTCTCCTGGAAGGGTCCCAGGGAAAGCGGCTCCAGCAACGGCGTCAGCTTCAACGCAAGGCTCTTCTGACCCTTCTCGGTGTCTTTGGCGTCGGCATCGCCCTGGCCCTCTACGGCTTCGGTGACGGTATCGTCAAGGGCCTCGGGGAGAAAAACTTTTCCAAGATCCAGACCGCTCGGGATAGCCTCCCGATGATCCGGGATTTTTGGCTCACCGGGGTGGGCCGAGGTGCTTTTGAAGGGCCCTTCTTTTATTACAAAAGCCCTGGCGATCACGAAGCCTGGGCCCGCCCAGAGAATATTCTGATCCAGTGGGCTTCCGAGTGGGGTCTTCCCATCTCTCTTCTTGCTTTCTCGACCTTGTTCTTTGCCCTGTTCCGGGCCCACTACTGGCGTTCCTCCCGCACCGCCAGGCTTCTTGCCCTAGGGTTGTGTATGCTCTTGCTCCACAACCTCCTTGACTTCAACCTGGAGGTACCCGCCGTTGCCGGCCTCGCCTTCGTGCTGTTTGGCGCGCTCACCGGGCTTCAAAGAGCTACGCTACAACCCTCTCACCACCCTGCTCGTCAGCGCGCCTTGGCAACCTTGGTAGCCGCCTCCACGGCGGCAGCTGCTGCCGTTGGATGGCTCTGGGGCCCAGAACTTCCCTTGCTTCTGCGTGCCGAGGCCTACGCCCTCCTCAAGCGCGCCCAACATCAGGAAGAGCACGTAGACCTGCAACCCTTTCAGCGATGGATCAAGAGATACCCGTCGGACCCATATTTCGCTGCGGCAGCCGGAGCGGTCATCAGCCGGAGTCGGCCTGTCGCCTCGATCCGCTGGTTTGGCTGGGCAATTCGCCGAGGGCCTAACGTGGGAGTGATCCGACTAGGACTAGCCGAAGCATTGGCGCGAGCAGGGTACCGGCAGCAGGGGCTACTGGAAGTTCGACTCGCCATGGAGCGCGATCCGACGGTGTTGCCACGAGCCATCCCCCTGGCCAGAGCACTGGCCCAGACGTCAGAAGAATTGCTGGCCTGCGCCCCACCAGAGCCCCAGCGACTTCTGTTCCTGGAGGGAGTCGCCCGGAAGCTTCCCCCTGAGGGGGAGCTTTTCCGGTCGTTGCGTCAGCACATCCTCCAACAGACGCCTTGTGTAGGATTCCTTCAGGAGTCGGTGATGAAGGAGCTGCTGGAGGATTACGAAGCGCAGCGGGGGCCCTGTGCAGGGCCACGGGGACGGGAAGCTTGCCGCCGTACGATGGAGGATGTCCTCGCCAGAATGCAGCCTTGCACCAGCCTGCGGGAGCTGACCTCTCGGCTGCGTTCGGACCTTCTCTGGACGGTTGGGGAGCGTGAAACGGCGGTGCAGGAGCTGGAGGCATCCTGCGATACATCGTTGGATCTGACAGCCTGCTTGCGCCGGGTCGCCGAGCGCTCAGCAGACCTCCAAGACCAAGAGCGACTGAGGCGGGTGGTGCGTGTAGTGACCTCACGACGCTGTCAGGATCCTCCCGATTGTGCTGCGGCCTGGAGTTGGGCTGCAAGGCTCCACGAGCGAGCAGGCGACCTTCCCTCAGCCCTAGTGGCAGCCACCAAGGCCGCAGAGCAAGATTCGAACAACCTCGATCTTCGCTACCAGCAGGCGATGATCGCGCTACGGATGGGGGCCCATGAGCGGGCGGAAGCGTTGCTGAAGCAGATCCTGGCTCGGAGGCCCGATCACAAACAGGCGCGGGCCAAGCTGAATGAGCTGAACCGAGGGCGTCCTACCCCCTGACCTTGAGGAGAGCATGTGTGGCATTGCAGGCATTTACCGCCCAGGTGGCGAGGTCCTACGGGAAGAGCTGGAAGCCATGGCGAGGGCGCTACATCATCGTGGCCCGGATGCTTGGGGGATCTGGTGCGAGGGGGAAGTTGGGCTAGCGCATACCCGACTGAAGATCGTCGATTTGTCAGAGCGCGGCGCGCAGCCCATGGCAGACGGCTCGGGTCGCATGAGGATCACCTACAATGGTGAAATCTACAATCACAGAGCCCTCCGGGAGCGCCTGACAGCTCGAGGGATATCGCTCCGCTCAACCTCTGACACAGAGGTTCTGCTAGAGCTGCTAGCAAATCATGGGGAGGATTGCCTAGACGACTTGGAGGGTATGTTTGCCTTCGGAGTTTTTGATCGAGAACGGCGCAGGTTGCTCCTTGCACGGGATCGTGCCGGGGAGAAACCTCTCTTCTACCTCCCGCTGGCGAGGGGAGGGGTAGCCTTCGCTAGCGAGATTAAGGCGCTCCGAGCAGTAAAGGCACTGGGTGTGACAGCTACCCTCGATCCCCTTGGGGTCTATTTGGTACATGGCTATGTCCCGGCCCCTGCAACGTTCTACCGAGGCGTATGGCAGCTCGAACCGGGAACCTGGGTAGCCTTCTCGGAAGGCCCACCAGAGCCACCACGGCGCTACTGGGCCCCCTCTTTTCGCGCAACTCGCCCTCGCCCCTTTGAGGAGGCCAAGAGAGAGCTGCGCGAGCGCATGCGTACCATCGTGCGGGATCGACTGGATGCAGACGTTCCGGTGGGGGCTTTCCTGTCAGGCGGATTGGACTCGGCGGTCGTCGTGGGAGTGGCCACCCGAGACCTCGGGCGTACTGTGCATACCTACTCCATCGG
>JANWXX010000228.1 GCA_025057345.1 Polyangiaceae bacterium
CATCTCCGTCTGAGGTACGAGGTAATCCACCATGGCTCATAAAAAAGGTGCAGGTTCGACCCGCAACGGTCGTGACTCGAATGCGCAACGGCGTGGGGTCAAGGTCTACGGTGGCCAGGAGGTACGCGCTGGCAACATCCTTGTCCGCCAGGTTGGTTCCACCTTTGCTCCGGGTAAGAATGTCGGTCAGGGCAAAGATTTCACTCTGTTTGCACTGATCGATGGTGTGGTTGCCTTCCAGTGGAAGACCAACACCAAAAAACAGGTATCTGTGATCCCCTTGCCAGCTCCTGCTACTCCGTGAGTTTCCTTTGGCCGTAAGGAAGCACCGTTCCTGCCGGCTCTTTGCCGTAGATCTGGACGGTACCCTCCTCAACTATCATGGGCGACCTCATGAGGTAGATGTGGAGGCACTGCGGATGCTGCGGGAGCGAGGGGTTGCGGTATCCTTCGTTACGGGAAGGCTCTATGGGGGGGTGGTAGAGGCAGTCGAGGCGGTGGGGCTTGAGGGTCCAGTGGTTTGTGCAGATGGAAGCCACATCGTTGACGCTATCAGCGGGGAGGAGCATTTCCACCACCCGTTTCGTGGGGAGACGCTGGGAAGGTTGCAGCGGGTATTTCAGCGGCACGGGCTGGCAAGTTTCCTGCTCTCTCGGGACCATGCGATCCATGACCGCAAGGGGCTACCATTTCTTAAGTATTTGAGGATCTGGACAGAGCGTTTTCTGCACCACGAGGATGAGATCACTAAGCATCCGCTCTGGGAACAGGATGTCACGGTGCTGGTGAGTGTGGGCGAAGAAGAGAAGCTCAGGCCTTTGCATCGGGAGGTACAGGAAGAAGGGGGGGAGCAGGCCCAGTCCTGGGTGTTTCAGGTGAGCTGGCCCTTCCGAGAGGAAGGATACAAGGGACTTTGGGGGATGGTGGCGAGGGCGCCAGGGTCGTCGAAGGGGACAGCAGTGGAGTGGTTGGCGCGGCATTATGGGTGCAGCTTGGAGGAGGTGGTAGTGGTAGGGGATTGGTACAATGATCTTCCGATGTTTCAGGTAGCGGGTCGTTCATTTGCCATGGGTCAGGCGCCAGATACGGTGAAATCTGCAGCGACAGATGTACTGGAGGCCACTGCGGTGACGGGTGGCGGTATCGCAGAGGCTGCGCGGCGCGCAGGTCTGCTACCCTGAAGCTGGTGATGCCTCGATCCGAATCAATCCGGCCGCCGCGCCCCCGCGGGCTCTTGCTGACCTCCGCGTTGTGCATCATGGTGGGATGGGCGGGGGTTTTGGGAGCTGCGCGAGAGATTAGCTTTTACCGTGCAGATGCTATCGAAGAGCCGCCAAGGGTGCGGACGATGGATAGTCGCGAGCAGGAAGCACTCTTGGAGTATTTCCGGGCAGAGCGTAGGATCCGAAACCAGGCAGGGCGAGTGAGGATCCCGCTTGCGGTAGCAAATTTGTTGCTATCAGGTCTGCTTGTGTTTGCAGCATCCCGGACGTTTGCGGGGCGCGCGTCGGGGAGGTCGTTGGCACTCCAAGCATTGATGGCCAATGGTCTCTTGGCAGTGGTGAGCTATGTGTTGACCCGGGAGATGCGGGGTGAGCTTGTGCCGGTGATTGTCCAGTACATGATGAGTGTGGTGAAGAACCCGGGGAACGTGCCGGAGCAAGAGCTACGGTCGGCCTTTACCTCGGCGGTGTGGAGTGGCTTCCGTGTGCAGCTTGTGGCGCTTTTGGCTCTCTATGGGGTGAGTGGCTGGGTATTGTCGACAGAGGCCGCACGAGCCTACTTTGTCGAGGAAGACGAGCCCACCGAGGACGACGAGGAAGCCTGAGGGTTCAGGGAGTGGGGGGAGCGGAGGTGAGATGGAGGATGGCTTCGCCAGGGAGGTTGCCCAGTTCGAAGACGGCGGTGTCGCCGGTATCTGCGGTCTGGATGGTCTTAGGGGCGAACACCGTGTACTTGGCTTTGCCGTTTTCCGAGGTGGCAACGACGAGGTTGGCAGTCTTAGCTCCTTTGAGAGGGAGTTTGATCACGAAGGGGGGGCCGTTGGAAGTGACGCTAACGGGCTGGTGAGAGGCATCCTCGCGGAAGATGAAGAGTCGGTAGACGTCCCCGAGCTGGCCCTTGTAGGGGGTGATTTTCAGCATGTTCTTGCCGGTGTTCAGCCCAAAGGTGAAGCCGTAGACTTCGCTGAGGGCTTCCCGGGAGATTTGTAGGTCTGCCGTGCCTCGGATGCGGATGATTCCACCGGAGATGCTGTAGGCTGAGGTGACCTCCTTCTCTCCTTCCGAAACTACCATGGGGGTACCGGCAGGGGCTGGGCGGGGCGTTTTGGCGGAGGCGCTGGCGGTTGGGGTTGGTGCTGCGGTAGAGGCAGCGGGCGGCGGTTGCGTGGGGGGTGGCGTAGCTCCAGTCCCGCTGGGGGTAGTGAGCGGCAGGAGTTCGCCAGGGGGCTGGTTGGCAGGCGGAGGCGTGGAGCCGCAAGCTATCGCAAGGAGGACCAGAGCGAAGGTGGGTTGGGGAGCTTGGAGCAACGTTGCCTTCATGGGTACGGGGGGCATTAGGAGTGTGGTGTTGTCAACGGGTGCAACAACAGACTAGCGTCTGCTGTCAATGCGTCCTCTTTACCACCGCGCCCTCTTGGTGGGGCTTATTGCCTTGCCCGCCTGCAGCTCACCTCCGCCTCCAGTGGCCCCACCACCTCCTGCGAGTGCTTCGGCACCGGTGGTTCCTATGGCGGCCCATGAGCCTGACCTGTCACCAGTGGTGATTCCCAAGGGAACTGTGGCACTTGGGCGGTGGCTCAATGTAGAGGCCTCCCTCAAGAATCTTGAGAAGCTGAAGAAGCTGCCCTTTTCGCTTCTGGAGATTTTGGAGAAGGAGCTGGATGACAAGGAGATAGTCGCCCTGCTGAAGCTGGATGCACCGGTGGACGCTGCCGTGATGATCGACCCTTCCTCTCCTCCAGACAACCCCAAGCCTCTCGGGGTGATCTCGCTGCCACTCCGTGACTTCAAGGAGACGCTGGCGGTTGCTAGCCGCTTTGGCAAGCCTCTTTCCCTTCGTCCTGGCGTGTATCGGCTAGGGCGCAACCGGGATATCTTCTGCGACTTGTCGGTGGCGGTGGGGCCTGCTTCTGCGCGACTGCTGTGTAGCCAGAACGAGCGAGATCTGGACCTGCTTGTCCCCTGGATGACTCGCGGGTTGCCTGAAGATTCCTTTGGAACTGCCGATCTGCATCTGGAACTGCGAGCAGAGGGGTTCCGCGAGCGTTACAAGGCCGAGCTTGAGCAGTTGGGTCCGCTTCTGCCCAACATGCTCAACGATCAGCTCATGAGCGCGGGGATCAAGCACCAGGGCCTAATTGATCTGCTCACTGGGGTTGTTGCTGATGGGCCAAAGCTGGCGAACGACCTTGATGTTCTCGCCTTGGATCTACGCCTTGACGGGGAGAAATCTGAGGTAAGTGTCGCTGGATCAGTTCGTTTCAAGAGCACCTCCTCTTGGATGGCCCGTCTGGCGACCCACCGCAACGATAAAGCGGGCCCTCCACCAGCGATTTTCTGGCAGGTTCCGAAGGATAGCGATAGCGCTAGCTTCAACCGGGGAAGTGACCCCAAATTTTTCGAGGGTATCCGGGAGGTGCTTGCCTCCGGGGCCCGAGAGCTTCTCGGAGGAAAGCTCGACGGGGGCGATGTCAAGGCTATCTCTGAGCTGCTGGAAAGGATCCCTCTGACCAATCCAGAGGCCATCGTGGTTGCTCGTGGTCACCTGCCTCCAGAGCCTGCCCCCAAGGAGATCAAGAAAGAGAATTTCAAACCTACCGATGCAATCCGCCTCTCCCGGGAGCAGGCGCGCGCCCTCATGGGCTGGTCCCTCATCGGGGTCGAGGCCAAGGCAGATGTTTACGCCGACTGGCTCCGGAATTTGGTGAAGGTCTACAACTCTCGTACATTGCAGAATACCTTGAAGAAACAGCTCCAAGACAAGGCTGGTAAGCTCCCCACGCTTAAGATCGTTGCAGCCCCTAAGGGAGCCCCCAAAGGCACAGTGACGGCTGAGGTTTCCTTCCCCATTTTCAGCCGCGATGTTTGGTTTAACCACGGCAGACTCCACGATTACCGGGATCATCCCAAGGGCCCTGACGCCAAGGGCTCCTTGCGCTTCCTGATCACCGTTTCCCCCGATGGCAATCGTACCTGGATCGGCTTGGGGGCCGATCCCAAGATTTTGGGGGAGCACCTCGCCTATGTCCAGAGCAATGCACCGAAGGAAACCACCCTCGCTAGCCGTAGCGACCTAGAGCTACTCAAGAGCGGCTCGTACACCAATGGAGGATTTTTTTCTCTCGGCGGTCTGGCGAAGAACATCTCCGGTTCGCTTCAGAGCATGCTCGATCACCGTGATCGGGAAGAAATGGAGAGGTTCCTTGGTGCGATGCCCAACAAGGGTGAAACCCCCATTTTGCTTCTTGTTACCGGAACCACCAGCACCACTCCGACCAATACCGTCGAGATTCGTCTTCAGAAGGGTACCTTGGATGACTTGGCTACCCTTGGTCTACTGCTTTTCAGCCCCCGCAAGGAGCGTAAGAGCGCTCCCATGGATGCACCGAGCCCCCACTAATATTCTGCACAGCCCTGCTAGGCTTGAGGGAGGTGAACAGGGGCGGAGGAGGAGGGATTCGAACCCCCGGTGAGTTGCCCCACGGCGGTTTTCAAAACCGCTGCCTTCAACCACTCGGCCACTCCTCCAGACATGGAGCCCGAGGTTTCTGACATGACCAACCTCCCTCGTCAACCAGGTTCCCCGATGGTGTTCATCTCCGTCTCTTCCACGTACAAGCTTTCTTCTCGGCCGAGCTTGTCGGTGTAGAAGGATAGGAGCCCTCCTGGAGCGGTGAGGGGCATCGCGGTTCAGCCCCCACCGCAGATCACGGTGAGGATGAAATCTTCGAAGCCGCTCTCCTTCGTACAGGTGCCGTTGTTGCAGTTCCCGGCTTTGCATTCCTCGCTGAATTCGCAGGGGGAACCTGGATTTTTCTTGGCTTGGCAGGTCTTGGACTTGCTCTCGCAGAAGAAGTCGTCAGTGCATGAGGTGGAGTCGAAGGTGTCGCATTCCGCCCCTTGACCACCACGAGGCGAGCAAACCCCCTGTTTGCAGAACAGGTTCTTCTCGCATTTGTCTGGGAAGGAGCAGGTCGCACCGCTGGTGAGCAAGCGCTTGCAAGTAGGGGGAGCCCCGTCGCTACTGCTGGCGCAGTGGAAACCCTCGGCCATGTTGCAGGAGAACCCCTCCGTGGGTTTGTCCTTAGCATTCGAGCCAGAGGAGAAAGTGTACTGGGTGTTTCCGTCGATGGTCCGGAAGCAGGGGGCTGAGCCCTCCTTGCCTGGGCGGAGGATCCGGCAGTAGGAGGTGGTTTTGGTACCGCCGTTCTCAAAGGTGGTTTCCTTATGACACTCGGCCTCGGCCCCTTCCGGGGTAGCGCACTCTTCGTCTTGGGAGCAAGGTTCCCCAGGGGCCTTGCTGCCTCCCTTGGGCGGCAGAGCAGACTCGCAGGCGGGGGTGGACAGAGGGCTCTCGGATTCGGAGAAAAGGAACTCACACGAGTCAGGGGTGGCCGCGGCGGCCGCCTTGAGCTGATCCAAGCAAGCCTGCCCCTTGGCTGGGTCATACTTGCTCAGGTCCGCCGTGGACTTGCTCCGCGAGGTGAGTAGGTTCCGGCACTGGGTTCCAGAGCCGTCGAACCCGCGGGATTGGCAGCACGGGGCGGTTTTGGTGCAGACAATGTCAGCTACCGAGGCGATGAACTGGTCAGCAGTGGCTGCACTCCCTGAGACAGAGCCTGTGCCGCTAGAGCCGCTGTCATCGTTGCAGGCAGGGAAAAGGGCCGGTATCGCAAGCATCATCAGCAGAGTAGAGAAGAAGCGCATGGTGCGAGGAGGATACTCACAATGCTCTGCCTACCGGAAGTGCTTGTACCGTGGGAGGAGTAGCACTCTTAGACAGCTACGGAACAATTGCCTTGGGCGTCCTTGATGCAGCGACCTGAGAGGCGGAGGCGATTCTTGGCGAAGACCCGGTAAGCAAGTTCTAGGGCGTGGCGGATACCAGGCAGGCGGCTGAGGGCGACGAGGGGGCCGAAGCCTAGAGCTGTGTAGAGCTGGCGGAAGGTTTCTACGCCTGTAATCAGCGTACCGTCGGGCAAGCGCCCGTGAATGACCTCCATCAACTCGGAGTAGCTCTTGCCGGTACCTGCTCCGTCGAAGTTCTGGGCGGCGATGTCGGTGAAGCGGACCCTACGGCGAACGTCGAGGCGCTGGAGGAAGTTGATTTCTCGTCGGCACAGGGGGCATTCGCCGTCAAAGAAAACCTCAAAGACGTGGGACATGGTTTTGGAGTTATGGGGCTAAGAGACAGCGAGGCAAGGATACGTTGTGGCGGAAGGGCGGCAGATCCGCAATGGGGTTGCGGCAGACTGGGGGCTCTGCGACAGGGAGGGGATGAGCATGCTAGCACTCCAGGGCGCCTACACGGCGCTGGTTACTCCATTCACCGAGGAAGGCGAAGTTGATCTGGGCGCCTTCGAGGCGCTGGTTGAGCGACAGATCGCCGGAGGGATCTCCGGGCTTGTCCCCTGCGGGACCACCGGCGAAACCCCTACCCTCACCGATAGCGAGCAGATCGAGCTGGTTCGTCGCGCGGTGGCCGTAGCTGCTGGACGTGTTCCAGTGATCGCTGGAACAGGATCTTTCTCGACCAAGAAGAGCATTGAGGCATCGAAGCGAGCACTAGAGGCGGGGGCCTCAGCGGTGATGGTGGTAATGCCGTACTACTCGAAGCCCACGCAGGAGGGGTTGGTGCAGCATATGGTGGCAGTGGCGGGGGCCCTGGGGGGTGCGCCGGTGGTGCTCTACAACATTCCGGGGCGCACCGGTGTGGACCTAGGGCCCGAGGCCACGGAGCGGATCTGTGAAAAGGCGACGAACGTGGTAGCTATCAAGGAGGCTACGGGGAACGTGCTGCGGTGCCAGGAGCTGAAGCGACGTCTAGGAGATCGACTTACCGTACTCTCCGGGGATGATGGGTTGACGCTGCCTATGATGGCGGTAGGTGCTTCAGGAGTCATCAGTGTGAGCAGCAATGTATACCCGGGACCCGTAGGGGAAGTGGTGCGGTTGGCGTTGGGAGGGGACTTTGCTACGGCACGGCGCAAACACCTGGCGCTGCTTCCGGTGCACGATGCGATGTTCCTGGAGGCGAACCCAGGGCCTGTTAAGGCCGCCTGCGCTTGGAAAGGCTGGATGAGGGCAGACGTTCGGCTTCCGCTGGTGGCCGCTTCGGAAGGCACTCGCAGCAGGATAGAGGCCATCCTTCGTGCGTATGAGGCTACCCTATGAGGCTAGCGGTCGTGGGGGCTGGGGGTCGCATGGGGCAGACGATCTTGCGGTTGGCGCGGGCGGATGCCTCTATTGAGTTGGTGGGGGCTAGTGAAGCTCCTGATTCTCCGGATGTGGGCCGGGATGTGGGGGAGATGAGCAGGATGGGAACCTGGGGAGTAGCGCTTTCCGGCACCGTGGAGGACGCCTTGCTGGGGGCTGAGGTCTGCATTGACTTCTCCTCTCCCCGGGCCACCGCTGCGGTTGCCCGTGCCTGCTCCCGTGCTCGGGTCGCGCTGGTCAGTGGA
>JANWXX010000229.1 GCA_025057345.1 Polyangiaceae bacterium
GGTTTCGTTGGGCCCTGGATTGGGGTACTTCCCTTGCTGTCGACGGTGACGGCTCCGTTGGGGCCCTGGACCCGGGTTCCAGCGATGTGCGATCCGTGCGTTGTCTTCAAGGTGCATTGGGAAGAAATGGGATGTGGCATCACTTTGGTGAGTCTGATGGGCTACGCGATTAAGGAGATCTTCTACACGCTCCAGGGAGAGGGGATGAATACGGGGCGGCCTGCGGTGTTCTGCCGCTTCACGGGATGCAACCTATGGTCAGGTCGAGAGGTGGATCGTGGGCGTGGTCCTGGGGATTGTTCCCGGTGGTGCGACACTGATTTCGTGGGGATGGATGGTCCTGGAGGTGGGCGATTTGACCATGCTGAACAGCTTGCGGAGGCTGCCCGGGGTGCTTGGGCTGCCCCCTGGCAAGGACGTCCGCTGCTGGTGTGTACCGGAGGCGAGCCGCTGCTTCAGCTTGATGCGCCGCTAATCCGCGCCTTCCACAGAGCTGGCTTCGAGATCGCCGTGGAAACCAACGGGACAATCCTGCCTCCTGCAGGAATCGATTGGCTCTGTGTGAGCCCTAAGGCAGGGAGGGATCTGGTGCTTCGCTCGGGAGACGAGCTGAAGCTGATCTACCCCCAGCCAGGCGCTCCTCCCGAATGCTTCGAGGAGCTAGATTTTCGCCATTTTTTTCTTCAGCCTCTCGATGATCCATGGCGTGAGGAGCACACCCGTGCCGCAGTTCGTTACTGCCTTGAGCACCCTCGCTGGCGGCTTAGCCTTCAGACCCACAAGATACTGGGGATCCCTTAAGGGACACCGTGTTGACTCTGCCGGAGCACCGCCCCTGGATGCCTCTCGGAGCCACAAGATTGCAATGATTCCGTAGGCTAGTGCTGCCACAATCTGCACGGAGGAAAAGCCGCTGATCATGGCTACAAGCACAGCGCCCACGGAGGCCACCAAGGAGGCATAGCCGTTGAGGGCCCAGGCCCGTGCCACCCAAGCCTCTCCTTGCTTCTGGTGGTAAGCGATGGCTGCTGGGAAGGGGATGCCCATAAGGATGGCCGGGGGGGCAACCAGAGCCACGCTAAGTGCAACACGAGCAGAGAAGGAGAGAGCAAACGTGCCGTGGAAGACTCGTGGCAGCAGGGGCAGATAGAGCAGCAACAACAAAGTGAGGGTGGCTGTCGCAAGAGCGATGGAGCGAGGGCCCTGGCTAAGAATCCGGGGGGAGATGGCTGCGCCGAGCCCGGAGCACACCAGAAGTGAGAGGAGCACCACGGAGAGAGCGTAGCTCGGGTTGCCAAGGAAGAGAATGAAACGAGGGATGAACACCAGCTCAACGCCTAGGTAGGCAAGCCCGAGCAAGAGAAAATAGGCCTGCCAGTGTAGTGCCATGGGAGGGGTTGGGGTACCTCGTCGCGCCAGGAGCGTTGGGGCACCAAGGAACGGTACCGCTGCCGCCAGTACCAGGATGAGCGTCGCTACAAGCACAAGTTGTCCACTTGCAGCTCCGAAGATCGAATCCCGGTTCTCAAGCAAACGGGAAAAGCGCGCATGCTCGAAGAAGAACGGTCGATCATCGGTACTAGGCTCGATTTGGAACGGGTAGGCATCGATGTATGCACGGCGATCCCGTGCCTCGAAGAAGTGCTTGAAGGGAGTATCCTCCACCGGGCCGTAGGGTGCGTAGAGCACGTGGAAGCCATTGTTCTCGACGGCACCTCGTAGGGAGCGCACTTCGGCTTCGGTAAAGGGACGGCGCTTCACCAGCACCACAGAGAAGTCGATGTCTGCATCGTGTACCGGAGCTGCCACCACTGTCACGTTTCGTGCTGCATCCCCCAGCCCAAGGGTTCGAATAGCTTCCTCGATGATGGCGCACAACCGCAGGGTTTGCCGTGGCGGCGTGTAAAGCCAGCGAGTGAACGAGAGGGTTCCGTCGTCCGTGAGGTGAGAGAGGAATTCTTGGAGTGCTTCCGTCGTGTAGAGGTAATTTTCGCTCAGTGCAAAAGCCCCCGCCTGGGAAGCTGCAAAAGTATCCACGCCGGATACTTGGATCACGTCGTAGAGCTTGCGCTGCCTTCGGAGGAAGTGGCGCCCCTCTGCATGCACCAAACGTACGGAGGGGTCGCGATAAACTCCTCCCGCGAAGCGATCGAAGGTGGTGGTCGTCGCGCGGATGATGCTTGGATTAATCTCCACTGCGTCCACGTGAGAGGCACCGAAGTGGAGGGCGGTGCGGACGTCCAGGCCGCCTCCTGCTCCGATCACCAGGGTTTCGCCAGGGGTACGCCCTATGCCGCGGAGATGCTGGTAAACGAGGCTGGGAGGAAGCGCCTCGAAGACTGGGTGCTGGGGGATGAGCCTGCCGCGCTCGTCTGTCTCGCCTTTGAGGATGGAGGTGATGGCCCAGGCGTCGATGACAATGCCGATCTGCTCGGGCTTAGGTCCCTTGTAGCGCTCGGAGATACCCCACAGGCCGAAGTGGAGAGGGTTGACGAAGAAGTCGACGCAGGCGACGGAAGTGCACTCGCGCTGGAGGATAAATTCCTGGGGAATGCGGGGATAAAGCTTGGCGTTAGGGAGAAAAAGAGGGCCACGAGAGAGGGAACAAGTCAGGAAAATACCTAGCCCGAGAAGCCCCAAGAAAGTGAAGGCGCGTCCACGAAGGGGCTTTGAGCCTGGTGCCTCCAGCGAGAAGCAGAGAGCACCGAGGGTTGCTGCACCGGAGGCGATCAGCAAGCCGCCAAGACCTCCGCCGAGGGCGTCCATGGCTACGACACTCAAGCCGCATCCTAGCCCGCTGCCCAACAGATCGGCGAAGTAGGCGCGGCCGATTGCATCGCGGAGGGAGGCCAGCGAACCAGCGACCACAATGCCTGCTAGGGTGAAGGGCACCAGCAGCGCTAGGAGCATGAGCAGGAACAGGCCGAATTGGGTCGGGCTCTCCAGCACCGAGGAGCCAAGAGGGAGCGCTGCTAGGAGCGCAAGCATCGCAGGGATGGCCACGGCGAAGTAGAGGGAGAGACGAGCTCGCGCCATGGCCGAGGAGGCAAGACGGGGGTTGGCTTGCACCAGAAGGCCGCCGCTGGTGAACCCAAGAAGAGCCAGTGCCACCGCAAGGAAGGCGAAGTGATACCAGATGAGCAGAGAGAAGACTCGGGTAAGGGAGATTTGGAGTATCAGTGCAGCTCCTGCTACCCAGCCGAGACCTAGGAAACGAGCGACGGGTGCCGTGGCTTGAGGGAGAAAGTTCACCGGACGAACACCAGACGACGGCTGTAGAGCTGTGCCAAATGAGGTCTTCGGATGGATACGTTCATGAGGAGCCCTAGCCCCAGCATGATCGTTAGCAACGAGGAGCCTCCGTAGGAGAGCAGCGGTAGGGTGACACCGACCACCGGGAGCAGACCGCTGACCATCCCGATATTGAAGACGGAGTGCCAAAACAGGAGTGCTCCCACGCCGACCGCGACCACGGCACCAAAGCGATCTTTCGCTTGGGATGCAATGCGGAGGGCCCAAAGCACCAGGAAGGCGTAGAGCGAGAGCAATACCAGACTGCCTACAAAGCCCCAGTCTTCGGCGAGGACTGAGAAGGGGAAATCAGAGTATTGGTCGGGGAGAAAGTAGTATTGGTTCTGCGATCCCTTGGCGAAGCCCTGGCCCAAGAAACCGCCATTTCCGATGGCGATGCGGGCGTGGTAGGCGTGATACCCAGCGCCGGTAATGTCATTCTCCGGGGAGAGGAAGGAGGTGATGCGCTCTTTTTGATAATCCTTCATGCCGTAGAGCCAAAACAGCGGCAGACTCATGACAGTGAAGGCCCCTAGGAGGAACAAGCTGGAGAGCTTGATTCGCTGGAGGGAAGCGATGGCAAGGAAGATCAGCCCGTGGATAAGTGCGGTACCCAAGTCCGGTTGCTTGAGCACGAGGAAGCAGGGGATCGCCGTCAGCAATGCTGGAACTGTCAGCTCTCGCAGGAGCTTAGGCCCTTCGGAGCGTGGGCTGTTGTGGAAGTACTTTGCCAAGGCCAAGATGAGCCAGATTTTGGTGAATTCGCTGGGTTGGAAGCCAAAGCCTCCAAGGTTGATCCAGCGGCTCGAACCTCGGATGCCTTTGCCAAGCGCAAGCACCAGCACAAGCGTCATTAGGCCGGCGACGTAGAGGGGATAAGCGATGCGTTCGAAGTGTCGATAGTCGATGACGGTGACGAGGATAGCTAGGGCGGTGCCAGCAGCCAGGAAGTACACCTGGCTGACGTACATGTCAGCCCGGGAGAGGGTATACACGCTGGTGGCGGAGTAGAGGTTGACCACTCCAATTACGGCTAGGAGTGCCACGGCGATGAACAGGGCCCAGTCGATTCGCTCACCAAAGCCGCCTTCTTCCTGGTTGAGGATGCTCATCAGGGCGCTCCCTTCTTCCGCCATGGCACCGCGGGCTTCCCCTGGGGGCTCTTGGGGACCATCCGGCTTGCCACCAGGCGTTGGTACTCCTTTGCTGCGGCGAAAGCTACCGGGGCTGCGGCCTTCCCTCCGACGCCTCCATGCTCGATGAGGACCGCAAAGGCGATCTCCGGGGAGTGGAAGGGGGAGAAGCCGGCGAACCAGGCATGATCCCGGTTGAAGTACCAGATCTTGCTCTGGTCCTCTCCGTGGACGCCCCGGTGGGAGGTCTGCGCCGTGCCGGTTTTCCCCGCTACATCGACCCCCGGGATCCGCTCCCGATAAGCGGTGCCCCGTTCGTCGTTCACCACCCCGTAGAGACCGGACAAGATCAGTCGGTGGTGTTCTGGGTCGATCTCGATTCGGCGCTTGAGCCGAGGGGGGAAATCCTGAACGACGGCACCGTCGCTGGTTTCGATGGCCCGCACAAGCTGGGGCTGGTATAGGGTGCCGCCATTGGCCAGAGCAGCATAGGAGAGCGCCAGTTGGAGTACGGAAACCGTGGTAGCTCCTTGTCCAATGGCAGCATTGAGGGTGAACCCTCCGCGGAATTGTCCTTTGAAGTGAGTAGCGTACCACTGCATGGTCGGGATTCGCCCGTGGGATTCAGGGTTGACCCCCAAACCAGTCTTGGCGCCGAAGCCGTAGTCGAGGGCTACCTTTGCCAACGCATCTAGCCCCACCATGTCGCCGAGTTGGTAGAAGTACACGTTGCACGATTCGGTGATGGCGTCTCGAAGGTTCATAGGCCCGTGGACGTGGGTGCAACGGAACATCCGCTTGCCGTAGGTGATGAAACCGCGGCACTGGATCGTACGCATAGGGTCCAGGAGCTTCCTTCCCTGGTCATCTCGGGCCTTGAGACCAGCCAAGGCAGAGAACGGCTTGAAGGTTGAGCCTGGTGGGTAGCTTCCGCTCATCGTCTTGTCGAGAGTCGGCAGCAAAGGGTCTGCATAGAGCCGGCGGAAGGCATCCCGAATGGCTTGCTTTCCCATGCCACCGGAGAGCACGTTCGGGTCGAAGCTGGGCTTGGAGTAAAGGGCTAGGATTCTTCCAGTGCGAACATCCACCACTACCGCGGAACCAGCGATCTGCCCCCGCATGGCCTTATCGATGGCCTCCACCAGTTCAATATCTACCGTCAATCGTAGATCCCGCCCGGGTACTGGGTCCAGCCGTCGCGGCTCATCAAGAAGCCGCTCCGCTTCGGGCCCAGCGTGGCGGTTGTTTCGCGCGTCGACGATCACCTTCTCCCAGCCTCGAATGCCTCGAAGGTAGCTCTCCCAACCTCGCTCCACCCCTGCTGCGCCGATCCGGTCTCCCTCGATGTACCCGAAGGATCGAAGTCGGCTCAGCATGTCTCTGTCGATCTCCGCCATGTACCCCAGCATGTGCGCTGAGAGATCTCCATAGGGATAGTAGCGTACCGGAACGGATACCACCTCGACCCCACGCAGCTCGCTTTCGTGGGTTTCGAGGGTGGCTACGATGTCTCGGGAGACATCTTCCCTCACTAGAACTTGTGGCACATGGACGGGCTTCTTATTTCGCTCTTTCTTCTGCTCCTCAAACTTCTGGAACAGCTCCCCGCACATTTCATGGATTTTCTTCTCTAGCCGCTGACGCTCCTCTGCGGTCAGGTGCATGTAATCGATGAGCTTTGCCCAGGATTCTGTCTCCACCAGACAGCGGTACTTCCGCTCCACCCGCACCAGCGGTACCAGGTACACGTTGTACGAAGGTCGGCTGGAAGCGAGCACCCTTCCCTGGCTGTCGCGCACGATCCCTCGCGTCGTTGCCAGGGTCACCCTGCGGATGATGTTTTCCCGAGCGGCTTCTTGGTAATCCGCCCCTTGTATCACTTGGAGCTGGAACATCCGCCCGATGAGTATGCAGAAGACCAACACGACAAAGAGGGCCGGCCAGCGGAAGCGTCGGCGGAATTCTGCGGTATCCGAGCGCTGGCCTAGGTAGGTCATCGCAGTACCTCTCCCGCATTGCCCCCAGACAGTGCCTGCGTGAACCGGTGAACCCGCTCTGCGATCCAGAAGATCAGTGGTGCCGTGGTGGCTGTAGCCACGGCCTGAGGAAGCAGGATGCCCGCCAAGGCTTTGGCGCCGTAGGGGTTTCGGCCGAAGATCGCCAAAAGCACGAATACCAGAATACCTTGCGCAGCGGCGAAGACGAAGGCTAGGGCAAGCTGGGTTAGAGCAGTTTGGGCAGCCAACCGTACACCGGCGACGCGGGCCAGGACGAAGGTAGCAACGCTGACCACGGTGAAGAGACCTACGGGTGCAGCAGCGAAGAGGTCCAATGCATACCCCAGCAGGAACGCCAGGGCGGTACCTCGTACCAGCGAGTACTCATGGACCCCAGTAAACACCAGCAAGGGGAGCAAGAGGTTGGGGATCGCCACCAGGGAGAAGAGGAAGCGGACGAAGGGGATAGCACCCGAAGCGAAAGAGTTGGTGAGCATTGCAATCAATCCCTCACCTGCTGATTGGAGTATCCGGGTCACCCGAAACAGGTTGGATTGGATCACCAGGAGGAGGAATCCCACAAGGAGAAAAGCCGTGTTCCTCATCGTCCTCCCTTGGGTGTTGGAGCATCCGCTGGGGTAGTTGTCAGGATGAGCACCTCTTCCAAGCGAGAAAAGTCTACCGTGGGAGTAGCTTCGACCTCCTGGTAGATACCGAAATCACGGCGTATCACCCGGGTTACCCGAGCCACGGGGAGACCCTTGGGGAAGCGCCTTCCCATGCCGCTGGTCACCATCAGATCGCCCACGTCTACTTCATCGGTGCGCTGGGTGTAGTCAATCCGTAGGAGATATTTGGTCAGATCCCCGGTGCCTCGGACAATGCCTCGAGCTCCGGTACGCTCCGAGACAACGTCCACCGCACTATTAGGATCTGCCACCATCTTCACGTCGACGGAGGAGCCAGCCACGCGCTGCACCGTACCTACTACCCCATCTAGCGTCACCACTGGCATATCGATGCGGATGTCGTGCCCGCCCCGATCCAGCGTGAGCCGGATCACCCGGAAGAATTCGGTCACATCCCGAGCGATCACCTGCGCCGACACCACATCTCCTGGTAGGCTCTCCCGTAGTCCCAGGAGCTTCTTCAGCCGTCGGTTCTCCACCTCCTGCTGCTCCAGCCTCCGTACTCGCTCCTCCAGCCGTGCATTCTCGAACGCTAG
>JANWXX010000022.1:0-11354 GCA_025057345.1 Polyangiaceae bacterium
CGTTTGCGCCTGCCCCCACCGTCCCTCCCTTACCTGCAGCTCCCCCGCCCCATGCCTCGGGTTTCGAGAAGAGTTCCTCCCTACTGCTGGAGCCACACCCCACCAGAAGTGAACCCCCTAGGATGGCACAAAAGCACAGGAATCTCATAGGGCACAGCATACGAAACACAGAGGAACATGGCTACTTCACCTCCTCCCCACTTCGGTAGGTCTTCTCCTCGCTCTTCTTCCCGTTGTGTGTATAGAAAATCCACACTCCTTCCTTCTTGTTGTCGATGAAGTTTCCCTCTGATTCCCGACTCCCGTCGGGGCGATAAAAAATCCATCGCCCCGCCATCTTACCGTCGTCGTATTCTCCTTCGACTTCCAGTTTTCCTCCCATGCTCCAGTTCCGAAAGGGGCCATGCTTCACCGAGCCGCCCGAGCCTTTCCGTGCGCAGAACAACTCGCGCCCTCGGGGCGGAGCATCTCCGCGGGGTTCGGTTCCCTCCGGGCAGTTCAGGGCGGCGGAAGAAGGCGCTGCTGGAGCTGGTGCAGGTGCCACGTCGGTGGCCACAGGTGCTGTAGCCTCCCCCTCCCAGCCGCAGGTCTGTCCCTTATTTTGCTCCTTAAGCCAGGCGGAGAGAGGGGCAAAATACTCCACCATTGCGGAAGCGTCTGCCTGTCGCTCTCCGCTCAGTGTGGCTAGTGCCTCGGGCCAGGGCTTGCTGGCACCTAGGCGCAGCATGGCCATCAGTTTTTCACCGGCTGCCTTGTTGTTGTAGATAGAGCAGTTCATAAGAGGCCCTTGGTGCCCGGCGATCTTGCACAGCGCTCGATGGAACTGGAACTGGTAGATACGCGCCAGGAAGTAGCGCACATAAGGAGTGTTCCCGGGGACGTGGTACTTGGCTCCCGGATCAAAGTCCTCCTCCGAGCGGGGAACGGGAGGTTCAACGCCCTGGTATTTCCTTCGGAGATCCCACCAAGTCTTGTTGTAATCCGCCTTCGATACTTTTCCGGAGAAGACATCCCATCGCCACTTGTCGATGAGCAGACCAAAGGGAAGGAAGGCGATCTTGTCGAGTGCCTGCTTCATCAGGAAATTGAGCCCCGCTTTGTCGCTGGTGTTCACTCGGTCCACCAGCTTCACCTCTTTGAGGTATGCGGGGGTGACCGATAGCGCCAGCGTGTCTCCCACCGCCTCGTGAAATCCATCGTTTGCCCCGCTTTGGAACAGAATCGGAAGCTTGTAGTAATGGTGATAGTAGTAGTTGTGCCCGAGTTCGTGATGAATGGTGATCAAGTCCTCTTCATCGATCTTGATACACATCTTGATGCGTAGATCATCGTTGTAATTCACATCCCAGGCGCTCGCGTGACAGACCACTTCCCGGTCCCTCGGTTTGGTCAGCATGGAGCGCTCCCAGAAGGTTTTGGGCAACGGATCCATCCCTAGCGAGACGAAGAACTGCTCCGCCAGCTTGACCATCTTCACCGCGTCGTACTTCTGCCGCTTAAGGTTGGCAGTAACATCCAGCGAACCCTGCCCTGGGAAAGGCTCCACCAGGGGGAACAAATCCGTCCACTCCTGAGCCCACATGTTCCCAAGCAGGTGCGCTGGGATTGGCGCATGGTCCTTGACCTTCTCCTTCCCGTAGCGCTTCTGGAGCCTCCTGCGGACGTAACAGTGGAGCTCGTCGTAAAGTGGTTTTACCTGGCCCCAGAGCCGCTCCACATCTGCTTCAAAGGCCTCCGGCGGCATGTCGTATCCGGAGCGCCAGAGCACTCCCATGTCCTTGAACCCAATCTGTTGGGCTCCCTTGTTCCCCAACTCCACGTAGCGGGCGAAGCGATCTCGCATAGGCCTGCTGATGGTGTGCCACCCTACCCAAGCCTCCTGCAGTTCGTCGTACTTCTTGCTCTCCCGTAGCACCCGGGAGAGCTCCCCGAGGTCCCTGCACTTCTTCCCGTCCGGCGAGCAGTGCTTCCCTTTGCCGTACATCGCCTGCATCGACGAAAGGATCTCCGCCAGCTCGCCCCTCTCCTTCGGGTCGGAGGGCGCCGGCGCCGTGCCCGCCAGCCGGAGCAGCATCGCTTGCCGCGCCAGCTCCGGCGGCAGCTCCAGCCCCTCGTAGCGCCTTGCTTCCTGGATGGAGCGGTTGAGGTACTCCATGGCCGCCTCCTCTGCCTGGGCCGCCAGCCGCTCCGTGTCGTCGGTGATGTGGGTCAGGCTCACGAAGCCCATGGTCTCCCGCGCGGTGAACAGCTTGCGCAGATCCGCGTCCACCTTGGCAAAGAAGGCGCGGACTTCCTCCACCGTGGGCGGCGCCGGCGTCGCAGGCGGGGGGGCCACGGGGAACAGCGCTGGCGGAGGGCAGGTGGGGCAGGGCGCCTGGGGCCCCGCCGTGGATCCTTCGTTCACGCAGGCAGAAGGGAGCGCGAGCAGGCCGAGCGCCGCGAGGAGGAGGCTGCGAGTGGGACGCATACCCCCCCTATACCAGCGGTGCGGTGGAGGCGGTGTTGCTCAGCGCTCCGGGCGTCGTGCGTAGACGAAGCGCTCCAGGTTTCCCTTGGGGCCAGCCAGCGGCGCGTCGCACTCGCCCACCACCAGGAACCCCGCTGTGACCAGCGCGCTGGTGGCCTTGCGGATCGCTCCCTGCCGCACCCCCTCGTCCCGGATCACCCCTCGCCCCCGGCGCACCTCCTCCCGCCCTGCCTCGAACTGGGGCTTGATCATGGCGCATAGCTCCCCGCCCGGTCGAACCGTCGCTGCCAGCGCCGCCGCCAGAGAACCCAGCCCGATGAAGGACGCGTCCACCACGATCAGGTCGATGGGATCGGGAAAATCGCTGGCCTGGAGCGTCTTCGCGTTGGTCCGCTCCCGCACGTCTACCCGGGGGTCGGCCCTCAGCTTGGGGTGAATTTGACCCCATCCGACATCGATGGCATGAACCCGGGTCGCCCCTCGCTGGAGCAAGCAGTCCGTGAAGCCCCCGGTGGAGGCGCCTACATCGACCGCCACCTTGCCCCGGGGATCGAGGCCCAGAGGCGCGAAGGTCTCCAGGGCGCCGGCAAGCTTGAGCCCCCCCCTGGAGACAAAGGGGTTGTCGTCGCCGCGGATGGACAGAGGGACCTCGGGGGAGAGCATCGTGCCCGGCTTGTCGATCCGCTGCTCACCGGAGTAGACGCGACCGGCGATCAGCAGCGCCTGGGCTCTCGTCCGGGATTCGACGAGCCCCCTCTCCACCAGCAGCACATCCACCCGGCTCTTCTTCACGGCGCGGCCTCCGGGTGGATCGCCTCGATCAGCGCCTCCACGCCGTCGAGGACGCGGGGCCCCGGGCGGAGCACGGTCATGGACCGGAGCGCCCGGACCTTCCCTTCTCGCACCGCACGTACCGCCGACCACGGGCCGGAGAGCGCTGGCTGCTCCCGGGCTTCCATCAGTGCAGCGTCCAGGATCAACTCCGGGTCGAGGGCGATCACCCGCTCCAGGGAGAGGGTCGGGTAAGGGGCAGTCCCGGGCGGCAGCGCGTTGATCGCCCCGGCGAGCCGGAGCATCTCATCAGCGAAGCTCCCGGGGCCTGCGCCCACGATGGGGCTTACGCCGTAGAGCAGCAACGCCCGTGGTCGGGCGAGGGGAGCCAGCCGCGCCTCGATGCGACGGCGGCGCTCGCCATGCTGATCGAGCCAGCGGCGAGCCTCCTCCCCGCGGCCCACCCGCCGGCCCAGCTCGGCCATCATGGCCTCGATCTCTCCGAGGGACTCGGTGGGAGGGAAGAAGGTGGCGATGCCGTGGGCCTCCAGCTTCTGGGTGAGCGCGGGGCCGGCGGGGCCGCGGGCACCGACGACCAGCCCGGGTCGGAGCGCCAGGATGGCCTCCAGATTCGGGTCGGTGTAGCCGCCCACGTGCGGCAGCTTCTCGACCTCGGGAGGGTGATCGCAGTAGCGAGAGCGCCCGACCAGCAGATCCCCCGCGCCGAGGGCGAAGAGGGCCTCCGTGGTGCTGGGGGAGAGGGACACGATCCGCCGCATCCCCCCGCGCTGCGCATCTGCTTGCCGGCAGCCCGCGAGGGAGGAGAGGAGCCCGAGGAGCACCTCACGCCGCGAGACTGGCCCCCTTTTTGGCCTGATCGGGAGAGAGGGGAAGGGAGGGGTAAAGCCCTTCACCCGATGCGGGGTTTGCCCCATGGAACGGGCTTTACTGGGTCACGTCCGGTGTCACTGGCTGTGGGGGTTTCCAGGAGATTCGAGGCAACCGCCAGCACGAGGGGGGCCAGCAACCCGGCAAGGAGGGTCAGGAGCAAGGCAAGAAAACCTGCGTGTCGCATGGGAGGGCTCTCTGAGGCGTGCCAGACTCGTCGACTGGTGATTGGAAGGTACCAAATTCACCGGGTCGTCACCAAGGAGAATTTTTTTCCGGGTTGTCCCGTAGATGGTGCCCGCACGGGCGATTTGCCCCTTGACCACAGATTTGTGGTACCACGCGACCTCGGCCTAAGGCCGCACCCCAACTCCCACGGAGGATCCTTTCATGATGCGTTCGCGCTACGTTCTCCCGCTTGTCTCTGCGATGCTGGCTGGCGCCGCGATGCTGGCACCTTCTCAGGCCCACGCCCAGCAGCCGCCCGCCCCTGCTCCTGCCGCAGGCGGGGCCGCCGCGGGGGGGACGGACCACGCCCAGGTCTCCGGGACCTTTGGCGTCGGTTACCTCGGCCTTGGCGGGATCACCATCGCCGGCGGGTTGCCCGATGCAGGGGGCAACATCACGCGACGGAATATCGACGCTCCCATCATCGGCGTTCGTTACTGGCTGAGCGAGTCCTTCGGTATCGATGCAGGCATCGGCTTCGGGATCGAGAGCGGCAAGACCACCGACAAGAATGCCGGCACCACCACCGAGGTCGAGAAGCCTTCGGCCACCGGGTTCCTGCTCCACGCCGGCGTGCCCCTCGTCCTCGGCACCCCCGGTCAACACCATACATTCCAGGTGGTTCCCGAGCTGAACGTTGGCTTCGGCTCTAGTACCATCAAGTTCCCCTCCCCCCCCGGGGGTACGGCACCTCCCGATCTGACCCTGGGCGGCTTCCGCCTCGACATCGGTGCCCGCGCCGGCACCGAGATCCAGTTCGGCTTCATGGGCCTACCCAAGCTTGCGCTCCAGGCCACCGTGGGCATCTACTTCACCACGACCAACGCCAGCGCCAAGCAGGATCAGCGCGAGTTCACCGACTCCAACACCCGGATCGGTACCACCGTCCAGGCCCCCCCCTGGGCCATCTTTACCAACAACATCTCCGCCCTCTACTATTTCTGAGAGCGATCTGTCCCCTTCTCCCCGAGGTGACGCCGATGAGACAACCATCCATCCTCTACCTTCCCCTGATCCTGGGGGCGTCCGCGCTGGTGTTCTCCCAGGGGTGCGGGGCAGGGGGCCCCGGCGCAGGCCCCAGCATAGGCGATTCGCCTTTTGGTAGCCCTCCTCCCTCTGATACCCGGGGGGGGAACCCGAGCAACGCAAACAACCCCTTCAAGGGTTCCACCCCGAGCGGGAACGATGGCTACCAATCCTCCCCGGAGTCGGGGGGGTACAACGCCCCCTCCACCTCGGGAGGTGGTTTTGAGTCCGCACCTGGCGCGGGCAACTGCGTGGGCGCCATCAAGCAGGTCTACGACCGCTGCGGCATCACCGAACAGCTCTCGAAATCCCCTGAGACCATCGCCGAGGTGGACAGGCTGCTCAAACAGATCTGCGAGGCCATCTCCACCTCTCCCGGCTGCTCTTCCTGCGTCCTCTCCCAGCTCCCCAACCTTTCTTGCAACGTCATCAACGAGGATGGTGATGGCAACGAGGACAACCGGATCTGCGAGGCTGCTTGCTCCGACGTCAAGTTCAAATTCGAGAGCGGTGGCGGCTCGGGTGGCTCGGGCGGCGGAGGACAGGGCGGCTCCGGTGGCTCGGGTGGCTCCGGCGGTGGGCAAGGTGGTTCCGGTGGCGGTGCGAACCTGTGCAGCCGCTGTGGCGTCTTTGATACCTGCCAGCTCGGGATCACATCGGCCCAGTGTGCCCAGCTCTGCAATGAGTCGCCTCCCGGCTGCGAGCCTTGCATCCTCGCCGCGGGGGAGAACTGCGAGTCGATCGCCCAGTGCCTCCAGGGGCCCTGCGGGGCCGAGTGAGCCCTGATCACGACCAGATACGCCCCGCTCAGGAGGAGGATCTGGGGGAAATCCGGGCCATCTATGCCCATGCGGTGCTCCACGGCACCGGCACCTTCGAGACGGAAGTCCCCGAGCCCTCCGAGATGCTGCGGAGGTGGCGCGAGGTGCTGGACCGCGGGCTCCCGTTCCTGGTGGCGGAGCGCTCCGGCTTCGTGCTGGGCTACGCTTACGCCAACTGGTTTCGCCCGAGGCAGGCCTATCGCTACTTCGTGGAAGATTCGATCTACCTCCGCCCAGAGGCTCAGGGTCAGGGGCTGGGGCGTCGGCTCCTGGCAGAGCTGATCACACGCTGCGAGGAGCTTGGTGCAAGGCAGATGATTGCGGTGATTGGGGATAGCCAGAACTACGCCTCCATTGGGCTCCACCGCGCGCTGGGTTTCGAGCAGGTAGGGCTGCTCCGGTCTTCTGGCTGGAAGTTCAATCGCTGGCTCGACGCGGTGTTGATGCAGCGTACTCTCGGTCTTGGTGATCGGTGTCCAGCGGACTAACCCGTCAACTGGCGGCTGTCACCTTGGCGATGCGCTCAGTAGCTCGCAAGCATTCCTCCTCAAGGAGAGGGTTCTGGCTCTGATGGGCGAGGGCCCGGCAGGCGTCAAATTCGATGGCTGCTGCCCGGAGGAGCCCCATGTCTTCCAGCAGACGAGCCAGCAGATAACGACCATTGAGGACATCCCAGAGGTATCCTTGCCGATGAGCCTGCTCAATAGCGTCCCGAAGCTGCGCTTCACCTCCTGGTAGGCCTTGCCGTGCATCAAGGTAGCTCAAGTACATCCGGTTCTGCTGTGCCAGACGATCTGCATGGTGCTGCTCGCAGAGGGCTAGGGATTGCTGAAGTGCCGCGTAGGCCCGTGGGTAGTCTTCTAGGTGTAGCAGCACATCTCCTAGGTTATGCAAATGGAGCGCCGTCTCGAAAGAGAGCCCGCTGCGGCGGGCCAGGTCCGCTCCCCGGGTACTTGCGGCTGCAGAGGCAACAAAGTCCCGAGCAAAGAAGTGGGCAAGCGCTCGGAGCTGCTCCCGCTGTGCTTCCTGGATAAGATCTTCCGCAGGCGGCAGTCGGGACAAGATGGCAAAGGCTTGCTCGCGCTCCCCCGAGATCGCGTGGGTCTGTGCCTTGAGAAGGAGGGCTCGCTGGCTTTGACTGGGTGGGACCGCGTCCAGGTCAAGGTGACTGATGACCTCTCTGCATCGGCGGAAATCTCCCCGACGGAAATGGATCTCGGTGACCGCGAGGTGAAGCCGCTGGTGGAGCTCCTGAGGGAGCCCCTCGGTGGGCGCCCCTGCCAGGGAGTCAAGCGCTTCCTCGAAGCAAGAAAGGGCCCCTAGGGCTCGGCTCACCTCGATGCGAGCCTCTGCTGCGTCGAGAGGAGAAACCAGCGGGAGAAGGCGCTCCAGTGCGGAGAGCAGCAGAGGAGGTGCACTCGGTGCGACTCGGACTCGATCCAAGGCTGCGGCAAGCGCTCGGAGCAGTGCAAGGGACGCCTCCACGCCGAAGCTCCTCAAGTTGAGGAGTGCTAGTGCCTTTAGCCCCTCGCTTACGGCCGAGTCGAACTGCTGCGCTCCTACCCGCAGCTGGCAGGAGCGCGCCCAGAGCTCCCCTGCTTCATGGTGCCTTCCAGCTCCCTGGAGGTGCGCGGCCACTCGCTCCAGCGGAGCACCAGCTTGCTCTAGGGCAGCCGCGGCTCGGGCATGCAGCTGACGCTGGGTTTCCTCTGGGATCGCCTCCCATACTACATCTCGCAGCAGCGGAGAGGCGAAGGTGAATGTGTCTGTGCTGGAACCGCGGACCAGTTCCCGACGTTCCAGTTCCCGAAGGGCTTGGGGGGCCTCTTTGGAGCCGATCATCGTGATAGCCACACTGCTCTCGAAAAGCTCTCCCAGTGCCGATGCAGCCTGGAGCAAAAGCTGTTCGGGTGGGGGGAGCCGCTCTACACGGCTTGCCAATACGGCCCGGAGTGATCTGGGTACCCTTGCCTCCTGGTCCAAAGCGAGGTGAACCACAGCTCCCTGCTCGACTACAATCGCGCCGTGGTCTACGAGATCCCGGAGGATCTCTTCAAGAAAAAGGGGGTGACCGCCGGCCCGTCGCAGGCAGAACTCGATGAGCGAGGCAGGAAGCTCCGAAATACCTAGCCGGGTAGCTATGAGTTGGACAGCCTCATCCTCTGGGAGCTCCTCCAGTAGGAAAGACTCCAGGGTTTTGGCGCCCGGGAACAGGTTCTCCAGACCTTCGCGACCGGCGAAGACCAGGGCGATGCGGGTCGAAGCGAGTCGCCCCAGTGAGGAGGAGATCAGAGCTACCGAAGCCTCGTCGAGCCACTGGGCATTGTCCCAGGCAAAGAGATGGACCCGATCTTCGGCAAGACTAAGGAGCGTCTTGAGGAAGGCGCTCCGAAGTGTCTGAGGTCCCTCAGGACGCAGCTCCGGAACACCGAGCTGGCTAAGTACGGTATCCACCTCGTCATCCAGCAATCCAAGTGCCCGTAGGCTCTGCGCCACAGGCCGGATCTTCTCTGGTCGATCTCCCTCCTGGACGCCGCAGAGCACCTGGAGCATTGCGGTGACCCCGGAGAGGGGAGCCTCCTGGCCTCGTGGGGAGCACGGTGCCACATAGACCCCGACGTTGAAGTTGCCTCGCCGCAACCGTCGGTCGATCTCATGGAGCATCCGGGTCTTCCCGATCCCAGCGACGCCTGTGATCGTCACCACCTGGAGCTGCCGCCGGGATGCGTTGCCTAGGATTGTCCCCAGCCGTGCCAGCTCTTTCCGGCGTCCTAGGAACTTTCCGTAAGCCTCCTGCGCCGGCCGCTGCCCCTCCACTACGAAGCCTTCTCCCTGCTCCTCCAGTATAAACAGGCCCTTCACCTGCCGCGCTGCTCCCCGAGAGAGCAACGGTTTTCCTGAGGATGCCGAGGCTAGTGTCCTCACCTCTGAGAGCAGTCCATCTACCTCGTCGAGTTGTGGTTCTCTTGCGCTGTTCACCCTTACGCGCCCCACTTGGATCCCCACCCCTAGCAGTACCCGCGGCTCCTCACTGCCACGCAGCACCGCCAGCGCAGCCCGAATCGCGTACTCAGTATCTCGAGGATCGACTACATCGAGCCCGAAGATGGCCAGTACCTCGGAGGGTTCTGTCTGGGAGAGCAACCGCCCCCCCGCCCGTTGAAAAGCTACCGTCGCTCGCTCAAGGATTTCTCGGGGGATGGTATCGAAAGTGCCTCCGCCCCGGCGCCGTACCACTAGACAGAGAACCGTGACCTCCCGAAGTTGGACCAGATCTCCCTCCTGATGGCCGGGTTCGTCGAGGATCAAGTTAGGAGAGGGGGTACGTACATGGACCGGGGTGACTTCCTGGGGGAGGCTCCGAGGAGCCGCCGGAGTGGTGCGGATCCGTTGGAGGAACGCAGCCAGGTCAGAGGCACCGAAACGCAGACTGGTTTGGTAAGCGTGAGTCAGCAGCGCTTCGTGGAGGTGGGCAGCATCCTTGAAGCGATGTATGGGCAAGGGGGCCATGGCCCGCGCGACGAGCTCAGTCAGCTCGGGGGACAGCTCGGAGGCAACCAGCGAAAGGGGTGGAAACTCGGCCTCTCGGACTCGTCGCAGGGTTTCCAGAGGCTCGGCAGCACGGAAGGGATTGGCACCGGAGAGTACTTCGTAGAGCACCGTTCCGAGAGAAAAGAGGTCGGAGCGCTGATCCAAGTCGTCACCACGGGCCTGCTCCGGCGACATGTAAGAGTACTTGCCCTTGATGAGCCGCACCCGCGAGTCCTCTAGAGTATCTTCCAGGGAGTCGCGGGCCTTGGCGATACCGAAGTCGGTGACCTTTACCTCACCCTCCCACGACAACAAGATGTTTTGGGGGCTGATGTCCCGGTGGACAATGCCGAGGGGCACATTGCGCTCATCGCAGCGGCGGTGGGCATGATCGAGACCTTTGGCTACCTCTGCTGCGATGTAGATCGCTAGCCCCGGGGGTGGCCTGATCCCAGCGGCTTTGCACCGCTCTAGCAGCGTCGCCAAATCCATCCCGGCGACGTACTCCATGGCCATGTAGTAAGAGGGTGGTTCCTCCGGGGAGACTCCATCGACACGGCCCAAGTCGAATACCTGGACGACGTTTGCATGGGAGAGCCGTACCACCACCTTGGCCTCCCGGATGAACATGTCGACGAAGGATTTGTACCGGGCGAGCCGAGGGAGAATGCGCTTGATAACGACGATCTTCTCAAAACCCTCCACCCCGAAGCTCTTGGCCTTGAAGACCTCTGCCATACCCCCCTCGCCCAGCTTTGAGAGCAGACGGTAGCGGCCAAAGGTCTGTTCCTCGAAGGCATCCTGATCTACCATGGAGCTCGCTTTGCAAGGTTAGCGCGCTTCGATCCGCATCGGGTTGACGATCGCCCGAGGAACCCAGTCCAGAAACGGCAGCACCTCCCCCATCTTGCGCCGCCCCCGAGCGACTACCACCAGCCCTCGGGCCTCTGGAGTCACGGGTACCTCCAGATCCTCGTTCAGCCGGATTGCGGCGCGTCGACCTTCCTCCAGGTTTCCCTCCGGCCTCCCTACTTTCCCCTCGGGACCTGGCTGGATCTCCCTCCTTAGCGCACTCCTCCCCCCCACAAACACTTCCACCTCTGCCACGTCCACCCAAGGCGCTGCCCGCACCTTCACTCTAATCTTCGCCTTCCCTCCCTCCACTATCAGCATTTCTCCTGGCCCACGCCCCCCTTGGGTCACCTCCACGAAGGGCCCGCTGCTGACCACAATCTTTCCCTGGCGCAGACCCATGAGCACTCCTGGTACATCGAGCGGGGCTCCCTCTCCCCCGTCGTGATCCTGTGCTACCGCCACGTAGGTCCGTGGATAGCCAACCCCGACATACTGAACTGTGTGGCTATCTGAATTGCCGGTAGCCCAGTGATTCCTTCCTCGCTCAAACAGGCGCATCCACTCCCGTAGAAGCTCCTCGTTCTTGGTATCTTCTGCCAAATCAAAGCCGTTGTAGATCTCTAGTAGCTCAAAGCCCTTCGCCAACTGCCCCAGACCATGCCGGATTTCCGGATCCAGCCGCAGCACGTTGAAATGACCCAATTTTCCCATCCGAGGGTGGTTCACCTGCACCAGTGAGTCGGGGCTCTTTTGGGCCACGAATGCCA
>JANWXX010000022.1:11364-20351 GCA_025057345.1 Polyangiaceae bacterium
AGCGAGGTATGGTCGTAGCGAGGTGCTTCTGCTCGGTGGTAAGGGAGCACGTTGAAGTGCCCACTTGGAGGGTCCACCGTGGTTACCTCCACCGAGGGGATCCACGTCAACCACCGTCCCTGCCCTGCCACGGTCGAGAGATCGTAGGAGCCAGTCCGGTTGTGCTCGCTCGCCGCCGCAAACTCTACCCCCGCAGCCATCAACGACCTCACCCGGTCGTCGATCGACACCAGCGAATCGAAGCTCCCACGGGCATGTACATGGAGATCGCAGCCTACCCACCCCGGTGTGTCCACCACCCGCCGTAGCCTCAACTCCACCTCCTGTTCCGTTCCAGGGAGAAGCTCTACCTCCCGCGCGTCCACCGTGTACTCAAGGCCCCTCGTGGCTAGCACCCGAAATCGCCCCCGTGGCAGCAGTACCCGGGCCTGCCCATCCTCCGTATCCAGCAGCGGTCCTGCACCGCTCGCCCGGTGAGGTGGGCCTAGGTTCGGCTCTCGCCCCCCGAGCCCCCCTGCCTTACCTTCGAGCCCCCGAATCACCACCCTGGATGGCAGCGCTTCTCCCTGGTCATGATCGACCACCCTTATCCGCAGCGCCCCGAGCTCGGGCCCGGGGAGCTTCATCCCTTCCTTCGCGGGTACGGCGGGACCACTCGGCGTTCCTCCGGTGCTCGTGAATGCCACAGCCACAGGCCCTACAAGCTCGAAGGCCCCCCCGTTTCCTGTCACCGTTGCACCGGCCATCCGTCCCTCCTCGTCCACACCCATCACCACCAGGCCGATGGCTTCTGTCGCCTCTACGACCCCCCTTACTTTGGCCTGGGGCCCTCTTGTCTGGTGAAGTGCTTCTGCTACCGCCGTCGCTGCGCTACGGAAGCGTAGGGAAACGCCCCTTGATAGATCGGCCTCGTAGCGGCGAGGGTGATTACGCCACACATGGCGAGGTGCCTCCACAATCACAGCGGAGTCTCCCCAAGCGACGACAGCGAACGGTGCTTCCCGCTCACCCCCTTGCGGAGCCCCTCCGGGAACGAAGATCATCCCTGGAGCCTCCGCTGCCGCGAGGTGAAGCCCTGTCAGGGGGGGGCCCTCCCAGCGGATCAGCACCTTGTCCCCCTCGCAGTTCAGGCCGAGCGTCCCCGCCTCTCCTCCAGCGGCCCTTGCGCCAAGCTTCTCGGGTTCGCCCGTAAGCTTTCCTCGAAGTGGACCTCGTGCATCTCGGACATGCAATCCCCCTTGCTTGCGATCTCTCACAAGCACCTGCAACTCCACTTCCTGATCCCTTCCCAACTCAAGCAAGACTCTTGTGGTTCCACAACGAAAGGATGGGTCAGGTCGTTGGTTCGGAGCGTGCTTACACGCACTATGGGTTGAGAAGATCCCCCCGAGAAGGAGGGTGGACGCTCTGCAATAAGGGCTCAATTTCCTGGGGAGCACGTGGATGTATGGGCTTCAGGGAAGAATAAGAAGGTCAGTTTTGCCATAGACAACCGACGTTGTCGGACTCGGCGAGGGGTTGCACCGAACTCGCTTCCATGTATTGACCAGCGCGCTACCCTCCTTCGGTGGAGGGTAAACGCTACCCGTCCACGAAGAAAGGTTCATTTCCAATGAAACGTAGGCTTGACCGGAATACTACTATCTCTACGTACTTCTTCTCCTCCCTGGTGCTGGCGGGGGCTGTATCCCTGCTGGGGGTCGGGTGTGGAGGTGATGAGGAAACGAGTGCTATCGGAACCACCAGTGCTGGCGGTGCGGTTGGACAGGCCGGTTCCGGGGGAGTTGCAGGGGGTGGCTCTGGCGGTACAGCTGGCAAGGGGGGCTCTGGAGGAGGTGGTGGTTCGGCCGGACAATCGGGAGGGGCTGGCGGTACCTCAGGTACAGGAGGTGCAGCTGGGCAACCTAGCGGGATGGGAGGAGTTGGGGGTGCTGGCGCGGGTGGCGACTCCGGTGTGGGTGGTGATTCCGGTGCAGGGGGTGACTCCGGTGCAGGGGGCGACTCTGGCGCGGGTGGCGACTCCGGTGCAGGGGGCGACTCTGGCGCGGGAGGGGATGCGGGTACTAGCGGTGCAGGGGGTGACTCTGGCGCAGGCGGATCCTCCGGTGCAGGGGGGACTGAGGCATGCGGGAACAGCATTGTAGAAGAGGGTGAGGAGTGCGACGACGGGAACCAAGTGAACACCGATGCCTGCACCAATACTTGTAAAAAGGCTGTTTGTGGCGATGGCATTGTGGGTCCAGGAGAGCAATGCGACGACGGGAACCAGGACAACACCGACGCCTGCGTGGAGGGATGCAAGAGTGCAATCTGCGGTGATGGCTTTGTGGGACCAGGCGAGGCCTGCGACGACGGAAACCAGGACGAAACTGATGGGTGTACCAGCGCATGCAAGCTGATCACCTGCGGGAACGGTCAACTCGACGAAGGAGAAGAGTGTGACGACGGAAACAAGGACAACTCTGATGAGTGTATCGATACTTGCCTCAATGCGGCCTGCGGCGATAGCTTTACAGGCCCTGGAGAAGAGTGCGACGACGGGAACCAGGATAACACCGATGCCTGCACCAACACTTGCACCAATGCCGTCTGCGGTGACGGGATCGTGAGCGTTGGAGAAGAGTGCGACGACGGGAACCAGGATAACATCGATGCCTGCACCAACACTTGCAAGAACGCAGTCTGCGGCGATGGCTTCCTCCAGGCTGGCGTAGAGGAGTGCGACGACGGGAACCAGGATAACACCGATGCCTGCACCAACACTTGCAAGAACGCTGTATGTGGCGACGGAATCGTGGGCCCAGGAGAGCAATGCGACGACGGAAACAAGAATAACAACGATGGCTGCAAGAACGACTGCAGTGATGCGGCCTGCGGCGATGGAGTCACCGGCCCCGGCGAGGAGTGCGACGATGGGAACCAAGTAAACACTGACGCCTGCACCAACACTTGCAGGAACGCTGCCTGTGGTGACGGCTTCCTCCAGGCTGGAGAGGAGTGTGACGACGGCAATAGCAACAATAACGATGGTTGTACCAACTCTTGCAAACTGGACTGCAATGGTCCTGGCGAGATCCTCGACAAGAATACGGGGGTTTGTTACTTCGCCTCCTCTCAGGAGGCCACCTGGGCTGCCGCCCGTGCAGCCTGCCTCGCTCGCGGTCCTGGATGGGATCTCTCCGCTCCCACTACGGACGCCGAGCGTGCCTTTGTGGCAACCAACGTTAAGCCTGCTGGGGTCCAGGTTTGGCTTGCAGGTCGGGAGATCGGTGGTGCCGCAAACGACGGAATCAACGCTTGGAAATGGGTCACCGGCGAAACTTGGGGTTACCCTGCCCACGGCACTCCTTGGAGCGGCCCAGGTAACCCAAGCAATGACTCCTCCAGCGACTGCGTTGAGATGAGCGACGATGATGGGAGCTTCAACGACATTAGCTGCAACACTAGCTCCAGATACCTCTGCGAGCGAACCCCCTTCGATGCCCCCAAGTGCCGCAACGGTAAGGTGGAGGCTGGCGAGCAATGCGACGACGGGAACAGCATCGATGGGGATGGCTGCCTGAACAACTGCCGTGCGGCAGCTTGTGGTGATGGAGTCATCCGTGTAGGGGTCGAGCAATGCGACGATGAAAACAAGGTCAGCGGCGATACTTGCACCAACTCCTGTCAAAATCCTCGCTGTGGCAACAACATCCTGGAGCCCGGTGAGGTCTGCGACGACGGGAATACCAACAACAAGGATGCTTGTATCAACTGCACTCAGTACTGCCCTGCGT
This sequence comes from Polyangiaceae bacterium, assembly GCA_025057345.1. Lineage (GTDB taxonomy): Bacteria > Myxococcota_A > Polyangia > Polyangiales > Polyangiaceae > JANWXX01. The sequence goes on from JANWXX010000022.1 coordinate 15,141, forward strand.
CCAACGGTTACCATTTCGACCCGGTTACGGGTAGCTGTTACCGCCTCGCTTCCAAGGAAGGGACCACTCCCCAGAGCAAGACCAACTGCGCCGCCCTTGGTACCGGCTGGATGCTTGCGTCCCTCTCCAGCCAGCAAGAGCTTGCCTTCTATGCGGCCCACTTCGGTTCCCAGCCTGCAACCCTCCTCGACGGTACCAACGCCAACGGTATCTGGATCTGGGGCAACGGAGAGCCCTGGATCTACCCCCAGGCAGGCAGCGCTCCTTGGGCTAGCGGTGAGCCAGACAACAACGAGACGGAGAACTGCCTCAGCATCAACAACGATGGAACCCTTGCTAGTGTCGCTTGCAAACTCTCGGCGCCCGCACTCTGCGAGCGATTGCCTGCTTCCTGCCTGGAAATCAAGCGCTCCAGCCCTGATCTTTCAGGCCTTGGTATCTATGTGATTGACCCTCCTGGCACCCAGGGCCCCATGCGTGTTGTATGCGATATGACCACTGATGGAGGTGGCTGGACCATGGGTATCATGAAGAACTCCATGCACTTCCCCGCCTCGGGTCAGTACACAAACTTCGGCTCAACCTACAACAACATCGGGAGCCTCGCGGTCCTACCCACGACCGCTTCCAGCATCAATGCTGCCCATGCCGGATCGATGAACCTCAACAGCTTCCCGTTCACTGACCTGCGTGTTGCCGGGTATGAGAACGGGAATCTCGTCAACAGCACTGCAAATATCCGACGTGCAGCAATGCGCCTCAATTTTGGCCAGAGTGGTTACCTCCTCTACCGCGATACCAATCTTCTTTACTGGTGCGGCGGTACCGCAAACTTCACCAACAATGGCGTTGGACAGATCAACAAGCCTATCGGTGCCACCGACGACTGCAAGAACCATAGCAACCTCGGCTCCGGCTGGGATATTAGTTTCAGCCCTACGGAGCCTTACCAGGGCTTTGCCATTACCGGCGTCGCTGGCGGGAACCAGATGAACAGCTCCTTCGGAGGCGCCCTTGCTCCCTACGGCCAACCCGGCCGCGCCCAGGCCATCTGGGTCCGTTGATCCAACACCGCCCTGCCTCATCCCGACGGTGTGCAGGGCGCGCAGACTCAGTTGAGCACCTTCCGAGCGAAGGTTAGTTCACCGTCCCCTGTGCTATCCACCTCGATCACATCCCCCGAAGAGAACTGGCCGGCGAGTACCTTCTTCGCTATGGGATCCTCCAGCATCCGCTGGATGGCACGCTTGAGGGGACGGGCACCATACTGAGGATCCCATCCGGCATGGGCCAGTGCCTGCCGTGCACGAGCGCTCAGGCTCACGTCGAGGCCGCGGCGAGCCAGCCTGGAACGGAACCGCTCGATCTGGAGGTCTACGATCTTGCCGATATGCTCTCGCTCCAGCCGGTGGAACACCACGATCTCGTCCAGCCGGTTGATGAACTCTGGCCGGAATGCCTTCTGCACCTCATTCATCACCACTTCACGCACCAGCGCTTGCCGGTCCTCGGGGCTGAGGTCGCGCCGCTCCTCGATGGCAGCACTCTGTGCAGTACCGATGTTCGACGTCAGGATCAGCACTGTATTCTTGAAATCAACGGTGCGTCCTTGGCCGTCGGTGAGCCGCCCGTCGTCGAGCACTTGCAGCAGCACATTCCATACATCCGGGTGTGCTTTCTCCACCTCGTCGAAGAGGACTACGCTATAGGGGCGCCGGCGTACTGGTTCCGTGAGCTGCCCTCCCTCGTCGTAGCCTACATAGCCCGGAGGAGCACCGATCAGCCGGGAAACGGAGTGTTTCTCCATGTACTCGCTCATGTCGAGCCGTACCATTGCCCGCTCGTCGTTGAAGAGAAACTCAGCGAGGGCCTTGGCTAGCTCGGTTTTGCCAACGCCGGTGGGGCCTAGGAACAGGAACGAGCCGATGGGGCGCCGTTCGTCCCCCAAACCGGCCCGGGAGCGTCGTACCGCATTGGCCACGGCCACCACGGCGGCCTCCTGACCCACGACCCTCCGATGGAGCCCGTCCTCTAGCCGAAGCAGCTTCTGCATCTCCCCTTCGAGCATCTTCGATACCGGAATACCTGTCCATTTGGAGACAATGGCAGCGACGTCCTCATCGCTCACCTCCTCCTTGAGGTAGCTCCGCCCCTGTTGGACCGCCGCCATCTCCTTGCGGATCGCTTCCAGCGCCTTCTCCGCCTCCGGGAGCCGCCCATAGAGGATCTCCGCTGCCTTCCCCAGGTCACCCTTGCGCCGAGCAATCTCCTCTTGGGTCTTGAGGTCATCAATGGCCTTCTGCTGCTCGCGCATGCGGCCTACCAGCTCCTTTTCCCGGAGCCACTGGGAGCGCATCGTATCTCGCTGGTTGCTCAAGTCCGCCAGTTCCTTCTTCACGTCATCAAGGCGGGCCCGACTCCCCTGATCCTTCTCTCGGGAGAGGGCCTGCTCCTCGATTCGAAGCTGAAGGATCTTCCGCTCAATGTCGTCGATCTCCGTAGGTACCGAGTCGATCTCCATCTTGATCTTGGAAGCCGCCTCATCCACTAGGTCGATGGCCTTGTCCGGGAGGAACCGGTCGGTAATGTATCGCTGGGACAACGTAGCTGCCGCGACCACCGCTGCATCCTGGATTCGGATCCCGTGGTGCACTTCGTATCGCTCCTTCAGACCACGCAGGATGGCGATGGTATCTTCCACGGTCGGCTCCGATACCATCACCGGTTGGAAGCGCCTTTCCAGCGCCGCATCTTTCTCGATGTGCTTACGGTACTCGTCGAGCGTCGTAGCCCCAATGCACCTTAGCTCGCCCCGAGCTAGTGCTGGCTTAAGCATGTTAGCTGCGTCCATTGACCCCTCCGCTTTGCCCGCCCCCACCAGCGTGTGCAGCTCATCGATGAATAGGATGATGTTTCCCTCGGCAGCCTCAATCTCCTTGAGCACTGCCTTGAGTCGCTCCTCAAACTCTCCCCGGAACTTCGAGCCCGCCACCATCGCGGACAGATCCAGCGCCACCAGCCGCTTGTCTCGGAGCCCTTCCGGCACATCTCCTTTGACAATCCGCTGGGCGATTCCCTCGACGATGGCGGTCTTCCCCACACCCGGTGAGCCGATGATCACCGGGTTGTTCTTCGTCCGCCGCGAGAGCACCTGAATAACCCTCCGGATTTCCTCATCTCGGCCGATCACCGGATCCAGCTTCCCCTTACGGGCATAGTCCGTCAGATCTCGGGTGTACTTGTCCAGTGCCTGGAACTTTCCCTCCGGGTCGCGATCGATGATTCGATGTGCCCCTCGCACTTCTCGCAGCGCAGTCATCAACCGCTCGTAGTTCAGCCCTCCTCGCTCGAAGATCCCCTGTACATCCCGATCGTGCTTTGCACCCGCTAGGAAGAAGTGCTCCACCGAAATAAAGTCGTCCTTTAGCGCCTTCGCTTCGTCCTCCGCCTTCTGATAGAGCCCCATCGTCCGCCGCCCTAGCGAAGGCTCAGCCCCTCCGGTTACCCGAGGCAAGCCGTCGAGCTTCTGCTTCAACCCTTCGACGATCGCTTTCACATTCGCCCCGGCCTTCTGCACCAGGGGCCCAGCAATGCCGTCCTGCTGCTCCAGCATAGCAGCCAGCAGATGTTCCGGAAGGATTTCTGGGTTCCCCGAGCGTGCGGCACGTCCAATCGCCTCCCGCACAGCTTCCTCGCTCTTCGTTGTCATCCGATCCAGTCGCATGGCACGCTCCTATGCTGGCTACCCCTCGGCAGCTCTCTTGTTTCGTCCCACCAACCTAAGCAGCACCGTTGTTCAAGCAAGGGGCATACCAGTTTACCGAAAGGTCTGCATGGCTCTGCGCAAGTCCGTCGCTCCAAAATCCAATCCTGGAAACGGCGACGAGATGGCAGCCTGCTACGAGGCCGATGCAGGTGCCTGCCCCGAGCTTGCAGCGACCGTACAAACGACACCTGCGAGCACCAGCATCGCCCCGGCTCCCTCGTGAGCGCTCGGCGGCTGCCCCAGCAGCACCGCCCCGATCAGCAGCGAGCCCACCGTTTCGCCGGGGGATACTAGGGCCACCAGGGACGCAGGCACATGCCGGGCGGACCACTGCACCAGCGTATGTCCCCCCAGCGTTGGGATCACCGCCAGCGCCAGGATTGCTGCCATCGAGCCGTTCGACACGGAAAATGAGTGACCCCCCAAGGCGAGTCCACCACAGACCAGCCCCAGGCTGACTCCAGCAGCACCGTAGACTGCAGCAGCGTAGGGTCTCGGTGACAGTGCCTTCGCCAATCCCCGCGCTGCAGCGACGTAAAGCCCGTAAAGCGCCACTGCGATCACCACCAACAAGTCGCCCAGCAGCCGGTGCTCCGAGGAGCCGGACGTCGCTGTCACCAGTGCCCCCATAGTTGCTAGGGCCACCCCCAACCCCTCGCCCCAGCTCGGCCTGGCACTAAAGGCGGCCCAGGCGACTAGCACCACGGCTACTGGCTCCAGCGACACCAGTGTTACGGCTGCCGCAAAGGAGGTTGCTGACAGTCCCACCAAGAAGAATCCAAAGTGCGCCGCTAGCAGCAACCCTACCCCCAGCACCTTCCCCAGTGTGGCGTGGGGCAGTGCTGCCACTGCCCTCACAGTGGATCGCGGCGACCAGAGCAGCAGCAACAACGCTGCCAGTACCGTCCTTCCGGCAGCGATCAGCAGCGGGTGGGCTGGGGCGGCGACGCGGGCCAGCGGGCCGCTTGTAGAGAAGCACAACGCCGCCGCCCCCACCACCAGCACCGCCTTGCCCCGGGGCCATGGATCAATCTGTGTCATCGGAGGCTCAGGGTGCCGGGATCCGCCCTACTGGATCGTCCGCGAGGTTGCGGCAGAACCGCGCCGCTTGGGCCCGCGCCTTGGCCACATGGAACACTACGAAATGACCATCGGAGCCGTCCGTCGGTGACCACTGAGCCAGTACCCCGGACGCCTTGCCCCCCGCTAGGTTCCCGGAGAGCCCCTCCGCCGGGATGCTCACCGGTGTAAGCCCTCGCAGCGTCATTTCTGGGATAGCTCTTACCACCGGCTCCATCAGCGGTAGCCCAGTGGCCACCGCCTGTACCTCCATAGATCGTGGCGGTGTGTAATTGTCCCCGGACCCGTCTGGGTTGACTCCTTCGGTTTGGTAGATGCTTTTGGGGGCGAATCCAGGGCGAGGCTCTCGAATCAGATGACCAACG
>JANWXX010000230.1 GCA_025057345.1 Polyangiaceae bacterium
GGAAATCTCCCCCCTACGGGAGCTAGAGCGGGCGCTGGATGCTCTAACCCAGCTCTGCCTTGGGGCCCGCCAGCGCCTCGACGATCGGCCTGCCGATGCCCTCCCTCCTATGCCCGCTCCGACTTTGTCATCTGCGGTCGATGCGGTGTTGCGAGGAGCGGATACCGACGGGCTGGTGTTTGCCGTGGCATCGGCCCGAGAAGAACTAGCCATGAGGCTCCCGCCGTTGCTGGTGGACATCGTCGCCTCAGCGCTAGAGCCGCTGATGACCCTACCCGTGGTGGCTTCCAACACGCAGACGGCGCCGACACGGGTGCCCGTGGAGAAGCCACTGCCGGCGTGGCTCCCCCGACGTCGTACCCTGGGCGGGTTTTACGTTGTGCGCCCCCTGGGCTCCGGGGCCGGAGGTACGGTCTTCGTCGTCCGGCGTATTGAGGATCGGCACAACGAGAAGGCAGAGCATTTTGCCCTCAAAGTGCCTGACTACGACGGGAATGCCGCTCGATCCCTTTCGGAAGAACAGTTCCTCCAACTTTTCCGTGAGGAGGCCACAGCGCTGTTGGGGCTCCCGGCGCATCCCAACCTGGCAAGGTTCGTGACTTTCGATCTAGCAGCAAGACCCAAGCCTATCTTGGTGATGGAGCTGGTCGAAGGGCTGGCCCTGGAACGCATGCTGCAAGCCGGCAAGATCGCTGTCCAGACGGTTCTCGAAATCCTCGATGGAGTGCTTGCGGGCCTGGAGGCCATGCACGGTGCCGGGATAGGGCACCTGGATGTCAAACCGTCCAACGTTATCCTCCGGGGCGGTCGGACCCCAGTTCTGGTGGATTTTGGTCTCTCTGGGCGCCAGATCCGCCCGGGCTGCGCCACCCTCCCCTACGGAGCCCCCGAAGTATGGGGGCTTCATCTCGAAGGCTACTCCCCGACCCCCCCTCCGGTAGACGTCTATGCTGCTGCCTGCATGGCCTTCGAGATGCTGACCACTCACGACCTCTTCGATGGTCCCAGTGAGATGGCGATCATCTCCTTGCATCTGCACAGCGACGGGTGGCCCGAGCCTCTGCAACGCCTACGTCGAGATCCAGGGCTTGCACCCCTTGCAGACGCACTAGCCTCGGCACTTCGGAGACACCCAGCCCAGCGGAGCACCGCAACTCAACTCCGCAGGGCGCTCCGTTCTCTGGCGGGGTCCCTCCGGGAGCGCCCTTGGCCCTTGCGTCTCCCCTCCGCAGCCTAGCACTACGACCTCGAACTACGACCTCGATAGCTCTGGGGATCGACCCCAGGCGACCTCCTGCCCCTGGCCATCCATCCCGGCCCCCACATGCTCGTAGCCACGAGCCAGCAACGCGGTGCATCGGAGGGCCAGATGAGCGTACGCAGGTTTCCGGAGCAGCCGCTGCAAGAGCCCGTGGTGACAAGCCCGGGAGGGCCGAATCGCGATCCAAGTGCCTTGGGGAACCGTATCTGCGGCAGGGATCTGGGAGGTGATCACAGCAAGAGGGCCCATGCCGTCCTGGGGCCAGTCCGGGGGAAGCACCGGCTCGATCCAGAGGCCAATGGGAGGAAGCGGAGGCCCTTCATCACTCTGCATTAGGGCACCGGAATTGGCTGAGAGGGCGTCGCCGTAGAGAGAGGAGGACGGACCACCTCGACCTTGAGCAGCCGCTTCGCATCGCCATCACGAACAATGCATTCAAGTCCTGAGGCGACAATGCTGTCACCCACGGAGGGAACACACCCAGCCTCATGCATAAGCAGACCGCCCAAGGAACCGTAGTCTCCCCCGTTAGCAATCTCTATCCCGAGGTAAGCAGAGAGATCCGCCAGGCTTACAGAGGCATCGACCAAGAGACGACCCCCACCGAGATCTTGGATAAAAGCCTCTTCTGGATCGTACTCGTCCCGGATATCCCCTACGATGCGCTCCAAGAGATCTTCCAGGGTTACTAGGCCGGATACACCTCCGAATTCATCTACCAGCACAGCCATGTGCTGCCTGCGGGAGCGCATGTCTCGAAGTACGGTCGCCACCGGCTGGGTATCAGGAACGAAGTTCACCGGCCCACGCATGACCTCCCGCAAGGTTCTGTCGCCCAGGACACCCCGTGCACTAAGTGTCAGAAGGTCTTTCGCATAAAGAAGCCCCACCACGTTGTCGATTACCTGGGCATAGACTGGATAACGGGAGTGTTCTTCCCGAGCAACGATCTCAACCACCTCGTTCAGAGGAGTATCCACCTCAATGGCTACGATCTTAATGCGGGGTACCATCACATCCCGGACAATCAGATCCTTGAGATCAAGGATATTGCGAATCATCTCCGCAGGTTCTGGCTCGATTTGGCCGGTCTTGGCAGCGTCCTCCACCATGCGCCCCACCTCAACCTCTGCCAACCTGGGCTCCTCTTCCACCGCACCTCCCCCAGTCACCGCCCGTGCCACTCCTCGACCTATCCAGGAGAGGGGGTCTGCAAGAGGAGCCATCAACCACTCAATGGGCCGCAACAGGAACAGCAGAGCTGGCCCCGCTACCCTGGCCCTCACCCGAGCTAGACCGGTAGTGATTTCGGAGAGGAGCAGAAGCAGCAACACCCCCGCCCCCACAGCTTGCCAAAAGGGAGGTTCCTTTCCAAGCTGTTCCAGGATCCGCTGAACCCCTACCGCCACCATGACCCCAAACCAAACACGCGCTGCGAGCCAGCGTCCGTGGATCCTCGCAGGTTCCTGCAAGAAACGACCAAGTTGCTCCCGCGCATTCCCCTCGCTTTGCTCATGGAGCGCCGCAAGCCTACTTGGGGAAAGCTCACTCATCGCCGCGTCCGCCGCTGCCACTACGGAGTAAATCAGCGCAGAACCTAGAGTGACAACGACGAGCAGAGGAGACAACGCACTATCCAAAACCGGCACTCCAGGCGGGTTGCCATGCCGCCACTCTGAGAACGGTACCCAGGATTTTACCCGAGACGCAACTCGCAGGAGGGAAGGTCGATGAAGTACCCATGGCCCCCAGGACGGAATTTACCACCCCCCTATCGTCCCGCCCAAGTGTCCACGCACCACAGCCCCCCCTACGCCGTCCAGCCTATCGCTCGTTCCAGGTCCTCCTAGAGTGCCCTCGGCTCCCTCCCATAGAGTCACCATCGCAAGTGAAGCTCACCCCCCAAAGCCCATCGGGAGCAGCACCCCTCCTGCCCTTCGGCAGACAGCAGCGCGACCCACCAAACACCGACCCCGAACTGGATCCTCCCCCTAGCCATACCCTGCCAACAGAGCCTCTGGAGCGTACACTCTGGAACCTCCGACCTCCCCCAACCCTTCTGCCGCCTCCTCCCCCTCCTCCAGGAACTCATCTTCCCCCGATCCAGCTCCTCGTTGATCGGCTTCTCCGGCGTATCGCACTTGAGGGCTCACGCCACCGAGGCACCGTCTTGCTTGAGATCGGTGCCGGTGCATTCCAGGGATCTTCCGTTACTATCCATGCCGAAGGGAGGTGCCTCGTCGTCGAGATCGAAGCTGCCGACGGAGAGGCCTTGCGTCGCTGGCAGTGCCAACTTCAGGAGCGTCTCAAGGCGCGAGGCTTGGAAGTCGAGGTAAACCTGCGCTGAGCCGCCCAGCGGAGAATCCACGGAGAACACGAAACCGCTCCTCCTTCGACTCACCCACAGCCAGTAGCCGCTCCCCCTCGAACCAGGCAGCCAGCCCCCTGGGCGGTGCTCCGAGGAAATCATCAGGCCCCAAGGTCTGCCCCTGCCGTGCGCGCCGTGCTCCCTGCTCCGAGAGAACTCCAACCGGGAGAGCACGTCGTGCCACCTCCTCCAGCGAGAGCAAACGAGGAGGAGGAGCCAGCGGAGTCGCTTCTGCAAGGGTAAAGCCCCCGCTAGCAAGGCGTCGGAGTGCGGTCAGGTGGGCAGGAACACCCAGGGCCATCCCGAGATCCCTGCCGAACGAGCGAACGTAGTATCCCTTGTCGACCTCCAGTTCAACGCGGATGACAACCCGGGGGAGCAGCTCGACAGCGAGGAGTTCCAGGGAAATAACACGGACCGGGCGTGGTGGAAGGTTCACCTCCTCGCCCCTGCGCACCCTGGCATGGGCGCGATCCCCGGCGATATGGATAGCCGAGATGGCTGGGGGAACCTGTTCCCGACGACTACGCTCAGCCTCTAGCGCCCTGCACAAACGCTCGGAGTTTCTTCCCTGAGCCAGCTCTCTTCGAAGCTCCTCCGGCACCGGAGTCTCCTCGACCAGCACCCCATCGGCGTCCAGAGAGTCGGTCGAAACCCCAAGACAGATGTCGGCTTGGTATCGTTTGCGCTCCATCGAAAGGAAGGGGCTAAGCTTGGTAGCCTCTCCAACGAGCAGCACAAGGAGACCGGTAGCCATGGGGTCAAGGGTGCCAGCATGGCCGACCTGGCGAGTCCGTAGCAGGGCTCTCGCACGTTGGACAGCTTCGTGACTGGTAAGCGCGGGGGGCTTATCGACAAGCCAAACCCCCTGAGGTCCCGGCGACATGAGCGAGCCAAGGGGCCTACCACGGGGGCGTGCGATGCACCAAGATCAGGAGAGAGTCTGGTAAGGTAAGCGCTAATGGAGACAAGCCACCAGGGCGCACCGCAGAGGCTTGGAGACTACGAGATCCTCCAGTGGCTGGCGACTGGAGGCATGGCGGAGGTGTACCTAGCGAGACGACGCGGAGCACGGGGGTTCACCAAGCAGGTCGCTCTCAAGAGAATCCTCCCTAAGTTTGCGTCCCATAGGGAATTCGTAACCATGTTCATCAACGAGGCTCAGCTCTGCTCCGGGCTAACGCACCCGAATCTGGTCGAAGTCTTCGACTTCGGGGAGGAGGATGGAGAGCTGTTCATGGCGATGGAACTGGTGGACGGGACCAACTGCGCCAAGCTAGTCCGCGCCGCGGCAGCGAGAGGTGAGACGGTCCCCATTGAGGATGCGCTGTTCATCACCCTCAACGTACTTCGTGCGCTGGAATTCGCTCATGATGCGGAGAACGAAAAGGGAGAGCCTCTGAAGCTGGTGCACCGGGATGTCTCTCCAGGGAATGTACTGATCTCCCGTACCGGGGCAATCAAGCTCGCCGACTTCGGGATCGCCCGCGCCACTCCCCTAGAGCACTGCACAGAGAATGGCCAGCTCAAGGGCAAGCTCGGGTATATGTCGCCCGAACAGGTGATGGGCCAGGATCTGGACCGGCGCTCGGACCTCTTCACCCTGGGCATCATCTTGGCTGAGCTACTCTCCGGACGCCCCCTCTTCGCCTACGGGACCGAGACGGACATCCTTGTCCGTATTCGGGATGCAGACATCTCCACCTTCCTCCGCTATAGCAAGGGCATCCCTACCGAACTTCGGGAGATTGTCCGCAAGGCTCTCGCTCGCTCCCCTGAGGCTCGCTACCAGCATGCAGGATCCTTCGCGGAGGCCATTGAGAGCTTTGTCCGACAACATCGCCTTGCCCTGGGCCCGGTCCGACTAGCCGCTTATCTAGAAGCTCTAGGATTGGTAAAACCGGCGAGCCGATCTGGGGAGTTCCGTTTCCGGGGCATCCTTGATTCTACCCCTCGGGCGAAGCCGATGAGGTGTCCGGAGCCTCCGGTGATGAACGAGAGCGCACCGGTCACCTACCGGGTGCGCCTCGACGACGGTTCGCTCCAGGGCCCCTTCCCGCTAGCTCGGATCCTGGAGAGACTAATCACCGGACGCATCCCTCCGAACGCCCAGGTTTCCCGCAACGACGGTCCTTTTCTGGCACTCTGTGAGCACCCGGAGTTGCGACGGATTGCATCCCGCTCCTCTTCCCAGTGGGATTTCACCGTTAACGCCGCTGAAGGGCAGGTAATCCGGTTCGACGAACGTACGCTCCCTTATCACCTTTACGAGATTGCCCTGAAAGCACCCACCGCTACCCTGCTGGCCATTCATGGCCTGGATCGGAAAAAGATTCATATCAAGGAAGGCTCGGTTTCTCTCGTTTCCTCCACTGATCCAAGCGAACTCCTGGGAGAGCGGTTGCTCCGGGCGAATCGGATTCTCCCAATCGAGCTGGACATGGCCCTGGCACTGGCTCCACGCCACGGTGGTCGGGTGGGAGATGCCCTGGTAGGACTGGGAATCTTGCGTCCCCTTGAGCTATTCCAAGCCCTTTATGAGCAGACTTTCGAGCGAACTGCCGCACTGCTCTCCTGGACCGAGGGAGAGCTATGGTTGCTTCCACCCGAGAACTACGAAGAAGACGGTCTTCCGTGGGGGATCTCCCTCTTGGAAATGATCACGCGGGGTATCCTGCAAACCTACAAAGAAACCACGCTGCACCGATTCCTCGATGGGATCACCACCCTCCCGCTCCACCCAGGCCCTCGCTCGGCCCCCTGCCCCACCGCACTCCGGCTCCCACCGGGGCCCACTACCGCACTGCTCGCAGTAGACGGCGTTCGCTCCCTCACCGATTTGCTCCGATCTCCTCCTTCTCCGAAGCCCACGGAGCTGGAGATCCTCCAGGGGATTTACATCGGCCTGGCCTCGGGCGCTCTCCGGGTTGAGGGCTGCTAGCCCCTCAACATCTCCCGATACGCTCTCGTTCACGGGCCCGGAGCACCAAGCGCTGGACTTCCTGCCGACAGCGCTCGGCAAAACCTTCGACCTCCTCGCCAGGCCGAACCCTGAGTTCATCCCCAATCTCCACATAGACGGCCGTCCCCTGGGAAGCTGCGAGACGCGCCAGGTGAGCGAGAAAGGTTTCCCCGCCGTAGGCAGCTCCGGATCCAAGCGGATAGGCCAGCCCCACCGGAATCACGGGTACCCCTACCCGCTGTGCTGCCACGAATGCTCCCACACGGAATGGCCGGACCTCATCGTCTTCAAAGGTCGTCCCCTCCGGGAAGATGCAAATGGTATCGTGGCTTCGGAGCCGCTCCACCATCGCGGCGATGGCCTGAGAGCCGCTCTCCTTGCTGCTGCGATCCACGAAAATCGTCCCTGCGGAGCGGGCTGCATAGCCAATGATCGGCCACCGCTCAATATCTGAGCGGCTGATCATGGCACCCCCGAAATTGGACAAGAGCACCGCGATGTCGATGATGGATCGATGGTTGGCAACGACGATCCTGCCTTGTCCACGCCCTACCCCAGGGATACCGGCGTTCCCCCGTGTTTGCACCTGAACGTCAAAGAGACGGAGCAACGATCGGGACCATCCTCTCGTCCAGGCATCCCGCGCCTTCCAGCGTCGCGTGGCATCTTGGGACAGAGCGAACTGGAGAAAGACACCGGTTCCGGCTCCCAGCGACAACACCCCAAACCCTACTGCCCTTGCCACCTGCCTCAGCTTGGCCTTCACCATAGAGGTTCCTTGCCACAGGTGCTTCCCCTTGTCTCACTTCCCACCTCCACCAGCATAGCCGCCACCGCCCAGGAAAATCGGGGGCAGCGTGGCGACGCTCCGATCCAAGCGATCCCGGCGTGATCCTGGGTCACGTGGACCACCAGGAGGAGCCATTGGAAGGTCGTCTGGAAGCACTTTGCGTTATCGGGTAGCGAGGCCATGTTTTCTTCGCACTCCTCGCGGATCTTCTTGA
>JANWXX010000231.1 GCA_025057345.1 Polyangiaceae bacterium
GGTCGCAGGGGGCACAAGCCGGAAGTTCCGAAAAGCGGATTGACCCCAGCGCAGAAAGGCATAGCGCTCTTCGTTGCGGCGGAACTCCAGCTCCGCATTCTTCTCCATCGCGTCAGGGGAGCCTGCAAAATCCACCTGAACCGAGTGGTCAACCACCAGATCAACAGGCTGTAGCGGATTGATCTTGCTGGGGTCACCACCCAGCTTGACCATGGCATCGCGCATCGAGGCAAGGTCGACCACCGCAGGAACACCGGTGAAGTCCTGGAGGACCACCCGGCTGGGCATGAAAGCAATCTCTTTGTCCGGTTCCACCTTCGGATCCCAGGCGCCGAGAGCCCGGATGTCGTCCGCGGTGACCGTGCGCCCATCCTCGTGGCGAAGCAAATTCTCCAGGAGGATACGCAGGGAGAAGGGGAGACGTTGGACCTGGATGCCATGCTTTTCCAAAGCGTCGAGGCGGAAGATATCGAACGCACGCTCGCCAACCTGGATCGTCGCGCGAGCGCCGAAGCTGTTGACCATGGGAACCTCCAGCAGTGTGCCAGGCGCGACCACGGCGCCTAGCCAGATGCGGGGCGCGTCTTGGCAGGTTTGACCCGGCGACGCAACCTTTCCTAGAGGGTAGGAACAGGCGATCGCTGGGTTAATCCTCCCGCGGAGCGGTCAAGTCGATGTCCTTGAGACCCGGACCCCAAAGGGTTCCGCACATGGTCTTGCAGAGAATGTCCTTGTCCTTACAAACGCACTTGCCCTCCGCCTTCAGCTTCAGCTTCTCCTGCATCTGGGGGATGGTGAAACGGGCGAGCCGCTCCACCTCTTGGAAGGACTTACCCGCCTCGATCATCCGAGGACTGCGAGGGTCCGTGGGCTTGCCGTCGGCCTCGGCACAACAGCGGAAGCCGAGGAAGTAGTAATAGAAGCCTTCGTCGTGGGTGTAGACCTTGGGGCGGCAAGCGTTGCGGACCCCCTTGTACCAGGGCCCCCCCGTATGCACGCTGTCGAACTTGGCGTGGAGACCGCCCTTCTTGTAGGAGTCGTTGAACACCACGTCATCGGTGTTCCCAGGGAGGTCGGGGACGCCATAGTCGCTGATGCACTCCGGCTGGGCTCCGTTGGGGACGCCTTTCCAAAGTCGAGTAAGTTCCTTGGGATCACGCTGCGCCACCTTCTTCATCTGAGGGTCATCCCACTTCTGGTCCCCGTTGCACTTGGTTGGATCTCGCTTGTACCCATAGGGGAACGGCTTCCTCTCCGGCCCCTCGCAAGCCATCGTCCACTCGCTCTCGGTGCACATGCGCTTACCTACCGCCGCACACTTCACCATCGCCTGGTAAAAATTGTTCATCACTTCCGGGCGCACCCCCACCTGCCCAGGCCACGGGAACGTATCGATGCAAAACCGCTTCTTCACCGTCGCCCCCTTGCACCGCGTCGGCGCCTCGAACTCCTCGCAGATGTCCTTCTTGTTGTACTTGTCGTACCAACCGCGGATGCATTTCTGCTCGACTTCGGTGCAGTAGTCTCCATCGATGAGGATCATGTTCTCTGGACAAGAATTGGCGGACCGTGCCAGCGCCTCGTCCACCCGCTTGAGTCCTGTCACCGAGGGTACCGGCGGCGTGGCGGCCGAAGTGACTGGCGCAGCGGAGGCCGAAGCAGGGGCTGAAGCCGTCGGGATCTCTGGAACGACAGGCTCCGGGGAGGGAACGGGAGCGGCTACATAGGTCGCAGGAGGAGTTGGGGTATCCTGGGGTGGGGTGGTCGCCGCCGAGCAGGCCACCAGGACAGCAAGGGGGACAAGCAGTACGGCGCGGGTATGCATGGCGCCCGGCGCTTATCAGGTTCCACGGAAGGGCGCGAGGGGCATGCATGCAGGATCCTTTGTCGCGGGCAGCACATCGGGTTACGGAGAAGGCCATGTCGATGTTGTCGGAGGTGGGGTTGACCGCTGCCCGGGAACTGCGGCGCAACCTCAAGAGCGCCAAGGGGCTCGCCATGGGTGCCCTGTTCCTGCTCGGCGGGACGGGCGGGAGCCTGCTCTATGCCCAGCTCGCCCGTTACGCCCTGGAGAAGATGAGTCAAGGGCAGACCGTTCCAGAAAGCACCCTGCGGGAGCTGAAGCTGGAGGCGCTGAAGCAAACCTACCCGGAAGCCACTGCGAATTACCTCGTGGATTGTCCTTCGGTGCTGCTGCTCCTTTTCAAAGGCACCCTCCTGGCAATCCCACTGCTGACGCTGCTGGCAGGCTTCGATAGCATCTCTGGTGAGACACAACACCGTACCCTGCGCTTCTACGCGACCCGGGCGGAGAGAACCTCCCTTGTGCTAGGGAAGGCCCTCGGAATCTGGGCGACGGTAGGCGGCATGCTGCTGTTGCTCCACCTGGCGGTGTGGACAATCGCGCTCATCCACCAGGATGGGACTGGGATGCAGCTCGCCTCCTGGGGTCCGAGGCTTTGGCTTCTTTCCCTGGCCTGCACCGCTTGCTACGCAGGGCTCACCACGCTGTTCAGTGCCCTGTTTCGGACGCCGGCGGTGGCGCTGTTCGTGGGGGTTGCAGCACTCGCGGGCATGGGGGTGTTGGGGCTGATCCTGGGCTTCGTGGACCATGCCGACAAGCTCTCGTACCTGCTCCCCGGGAAGTACGATGGATTGCTGATCTCCCATGATCCGATGAAGGTACTAGGTGCCGTGGGAGCCTTGGGGACTTGGGCAGCATTGACCTCAGGTACTGCATCGGAGCTGATTCGCCGGAGGGATCTCTGATGGCCAAGAAGGAATCCTTCTCGGATCGTCCCCCTGCAGTGGAGCTTCGCTCAGTGAGCAAGTACTTCGGCGGAACCTGTGCGGTCCACGATGTTTCCTTGCGCATCCCAGAGGGAAGCGTCTTCGGATTGATCGGTCCCAACGGCGCCGGCAAGACCACCACATTTTCCATGATGGCCGGCTACCTCACCCCGACCCGCGGCGACGTATTCGTCCTGGATCACCGGCCCGAAGCCGTCGATGTGCTCAAAGGGAAGGTCGGGGTGCTCCCCCAGGATGCGCTGCTGCCCGCCGGCGAGCAGGTGGGCGAGTTTCTCGTGTACCTAGCGCGTCTCCAAGGCATCCCCGCCAACCAGGCGGAGAAAGCCGCACGAGAGGTACTTGCGGAGGTGGAGGGGGAGTCCTGGTGGACAACCCAATGCAAGGCCCTCTCCCATGGAATGGCCAAGCGTGTTGGCATCGCCCAAGCTTTTCTAGGAGACCCTCGTGTGGTGCTGCTGGACGAGCCTACCGCTGGCCTCGACCCTCGGGTGGCTTACCAAATTCGCCAGCTCATCAAAGGGCGCAAAGGCCGATGTACTCTGGTGGTTTCCAGCCACAACCTCCAAGAACTGGAGGAAGTCTGCGACCACGCTGCCATCTTGGATCGCGGTCAGCTCATCGTCGCCGGGACCATGACCGACTTGACGGCTTCGGCCGAAGAAGTGCGCTTCGAGCTAGCCCGAGGTCCTGTCCCTGAGGACGAAGTACGAGCTATCCACGCCGTCAAGACCGTGGCTTTCGACAAGCAGACCCGGGAGCTGATCGTCACCTTCGACCGAGCTCAAGCCGATGCGGAGGAGATGATCCGGAGAGTGCTGGTGGTGCTGCTGGAGAAGGAAGCGCGGATCAGTGGGGTTTCCAAAGGACGAGGCCTGGAGCAGCGGGTGATGGAGCTTACATGAGCCTCTCCGACAACGGATTCCCCTTCTCGCCTGGATGCTTCCCTGGTCCCCTCCTTGTATTCTTCGATCCAGAAGCACGAAGGGTGCTCTCCACCCCCCCCTTCGGCCCTCGAGGAACATCGGGCGTGTCCATCCAAGCCCTCACTTCCCTCTTTTGGAACACTCAGATTGTTCCAAAAAGAGTCTCTTTCTCTTTCTTGAACCCTTGGGGTGTTCCCTGAGGGATAAGAGGAGGAGGTAGAGAGCACAGAGAGTGTTCTTTTACCCCCATGTGGCCGGGGATGTCCCACCGGAGCGCCCCAACCGTGCGTTCGGGGAGGGTGGTATGGCGAGCCCTGCGGTGTTCCTTGGCGAGACTGAGCCTGGGAGATCCCCTCACTTTGCCCTCTCCTGGGGCAAGGCTAGCTTCTCCCCATGTTCGCCGATCTGAAAACGACTTCCTGTTTCGGAAGATCTTCACCCAGCCCACGGAGCTGATGGCTGCCTTGCTCAGCGACTTGCTCGCTTCTCCGGATTTTTGATCGTACCATTTACAACGCTAGCAAAGCCTTCGTGATGCAGCTCCACCAGGGGGGAGATACCAGGAGCTGAACGATGTCGTAGCGGTAAGCATCTGCAACTTCGCAGTGTGGCCCGACGGGGAGCGAGCCCAGCAGGGAAAACCGTTGGTCCCCATGCCAAGCCGGTGGCGTATGCAGGAAGTCCATACAGGATCGAACGACGAGCTTGGTCAGGTTCAGTATGTGTTTCTTGAACTAGGAAAGTTGAAGGAAGAAGAGGCCAAGAAGAGCCGAGCGGCAGCGTGGGCATGGCTGTTCGTCAAGGCACCGGAGTTGGGAGAATTTCCTCTGGAGGTGGAAGTAACGGACGAGCGCCGTGCTCACCTCGCTAGGCTCGATCTTGCAGGATTGCGAGGCACTGCATGCTGGGCTCAAGGCTAGCAAGCGCTGGCCGACAGGATGACTCCACCTAACTGGAACACATCAACGATGCGCTCGGTAAGGGAGGTGCGGCGATCCTCGCGGCGCTCTTCGGCAAGGCCGAGCTTGATAGCCTGGGGGTCGGCGACGAGGACGACGAGGCGCTTGCCACGGGTGACGGCCGTGTAGAGCAAGTTGCGGGAGAGCAGGATGGCGTGCTGCCGGAGCCAAGGGATCACCACGGCTGGATACTCGCTTCCCTGACTCTTGTGGATGCTGACGGCATAGGCCAGCGTGAGATTCTCGAGGGCCTCGTCATCGTACTCGACTTCCCGGTCGTCGATACGGACGGTGAGCTTGCGATCCTCTGGCTGTACGTCTACGACGAATCCGATATCGCCGTTGTAGACGTCCCGGGTGTAGTCGTTCTTAAGCTGCATCACTTTATCCCCCACGTGGAAGCTCCGCCCGCCGCGGTTGTAACCCTGGCCACGAGGGGGGTTGAGGGCGAGTTGGAGATCCTGGTTGAGAGCTTCGATTCCGACGTCACCACGGCGCATCGGGGCAAGCACCTGGATGTCACGAGCAGGATCGAAACCGAAGCGGGAAGGGATACGCTCGGTAACCAGATGGAGGAGGGTTTCCCGAGCTCGCAAAGGGTCCGCTCGCTGGATCACAAAGAAATCGCCATGCTCGTCTGGTGCGGAAGCAGGAGCCTCGCCCCGGCGGATTCGGTGAGCGTTGCTGATAATCGAGCTGGCTGCAACCTGGCGGAAGACGGTGTCCAGGCGCACCACTGGGATGTACCCTGCATCGATGCAATCTCGGAGCACTGCACCGGGACCAACGCTGGGGAGCTGATCCACATCGCCTACTAGCAGCAGCCGCGCGCGAGGTGGGATGGCGGTCAGGAGGGCCCACGCCAAGGGGACGTCCAGCATTGAGGCCTCATCCACGACGAAGGCGTCGGCGTCGAGCATGTGGTCTTGGTTGCGTGCGAACTTCCCGGAACGAGGATCAATTTCCAGGAGCCGGTGGATGGTCATGGCCTCATGATCTGTCGACTCACTCAGACGCTTGGCCGCCCGGCCTGTAGGTGCGCAGAGCTTTGCCTCCAGCCCAGCCCTGCGGTAAAGCGCCAGAATGGCTCGTACCAGCGTGGTCTTCCCAACGCCAGGGCCGCCCGTCACAATCAGCACTTTGTGAGAAGCTGCCGCTTCCACCGCCATGCGCTGCGTTGGCGCCAGGGCAATACCAGTGGTTTTGAGGCAATCCTCCATGGCTGCCTCTACTTGGAAAAGCGGGCGACCAGGGTACCGCAGCAGCCGAAACAGTAGCGCTGGGATCGTGCGCTCTGCGTCATAAAGCGCTGTAGGGAACACCCGCTGATCCGGACCTCGCTCTCCCTCCAGCACCGCGGCCCCTGCTTGGGCCAGCCGGTCGATGGCCTCCTCCACCGAAGCCGCCCCCACCTGGAGTTCCCGGGAGCATCGCTCCGCAAGCTCGCGGCGAGGAACGTAGGTATTACCGAAATCTACACCCTGGGTCAGGTAGTGGGCGACGCCAGCCTCCAAACGCTCCGGAGCGTCAAGGGCCATCCCCGAGGCCCGAGCGATACGGTCCGCAGTCAGAAATCCGACGCCAGGTACCTCCACTGCCAATCGGTAAGGTTCGTTGGTGAGAACCTCCTGGGTGAGGGAGCCATACCGGCGAACAATCTTTCCTGCCAATGCAGGGGTGATCCCGTGGGAGTGGAGCGCCATCAGCACCGCAGTCGTCTGCTTCTGCTCGGCCCACGCCTGACCTACTTCGAGAGCGAGTTTCTCTCCGATCCCGCGTACTTCTTTGAGCCTCGCTCCGCCACTATCCAGAACTTCCAGGGTTTCGTCGCCAAAATGCGCTACGATGCGCCGAGCCAGCCGGGTGCCTATCCCCCGAAGAACCCCAGAGCCGAGGAAGCGTTCCAAACCGCTGCGAGTGGTAGGCGTTATCGGAATCACGCTCTCTGCTCGGATCTGAGTTCCATAGCGAGGGTCGTTCACCCGGCGCCCCACCACCCGTACCTCCATGTCGTGATAAACGCGGGGACAGGTACCCACGACCACCTCGACCCCCCGATCCGGCACCTTGACCCGGAGCACACGGTAGCCTGTCGCGTCATTCTCGAAGGTGACGCTACGAACGTACCCTTGGAAGACGACAGACTCCTCGTTCACGCTTCCACTCGCAGGGCCTTTTGGATCGTCCGGGGAGGCCAGATCCGTGCTCGCCCTTTTCTGTCCAGCTCCAACACCTGTCGCTCCTGAAGGCCCCATTTAGCCCGTCCTACATCCCGCCGCACATCTGTGCGGACGGACTACGTCATTGCCTCGGGATTCCCCTGCAGATCGCCTCGGGAAGGGGTCTGCTCCCGACGTGCAAGGAGACGGAGGGCTGCTTCTGCCGCGATGGTCATCAGCAGCACCAATGCCACATAGGGAGAGGCATCCAGGGTAGCACGGGGAGAGCCAAGGGAGTGGTCCTGGGAGGGCGCCGAGGCAGGTCGGGGACGGGTGTCGATCTCTCGCTCCTCGATCTCGGCCACCCGCAGTTCCCGCTGATGACCGAAGCGGAGTGTATAGAGCCCAGCCCGTTCAGCCACTACGAAGCGTCCCCCACCAGTATCTCGAAGGGTCAGCGGCCCCCCAGGCCCGACGACTTCGTCCGGAGCCATCTCGGGGAAGAACCAGGTGCTTCCCACGGGAGAACGCTGTCCAAGCTGACGACCCCGGCCTGCTTCCAGCGCACGGGCCAGCAGGTCGAGAAAGGCAGGGCGTAGCGGCAGATCACTGCTTTCCGTGGAGGCCGGAAGCGTCACCACCAGGACACTCCCCCGGCCCACGGAGCGCTGAAATAGCAGGGGAGCACCATCCTTCCAGCGACCAAGGACTTGGGCCCCCTCG
>JANWXX010000232.1 GCA_025057345.1 Polyangiaceae bacterium
GAGTGAGCGGGTTCTCGCGGCGGCAGCCAAAGAGGAGCGATGGGACGAGCAAGAGCGCAAAGACGTGGCGCACGAGGGGAAAGCTATCGCCGTGCGTTCTGCGAAACCAGGGGGAATCTTGGTTGCCCTTTTCGGATAAGATACTCCTCTGGCCGCTAAGAAGCAGGTCGTCTCTGCTTTGTGGTCGCCGGTCCTGGTTAGGGTTTGCTCCGGTGAGAACACTTCAGGGCTTTCCTCCCTCTAAAGTTTGGCTCGGAAACACCTCCTACTCGGAGCACCACGACACGTCCGGTCGAGGTTTGTTCCGTCCGTTCGTGGGTACAGCGGAGCCTATCCAAGGTCTTTCGCGCTTCTCGTAGCTCCTCCTCAGCGCGCTGCCCCTTGATGAAAAGGAGAAGTCCTCCCGGCCTCGCGAAGGGTACCGTCCAGGAGAGCAGCACGTTCATGCGCGCCACTGCCCGTGCCGTCACTGCATCAAAGCGCCCCCGGAGCGGAGTGGCTGCGAGCTGCTCCGCGCGACCGTTCTCCACCGTGACCTGACAAAGACCCAGAGCCTTGACCACCGCGGAGAGGAAGAACGCCTTCTTCTGTGTCGCCTCCAGGAGCGTGACCCGGAGATCTGGCCTTGCGATCGCCATCGGGATCCCTGGCACGCCTCCCCCCGAGCCCACATCCAGTACGCACGCCTCTGGGGGGAGCGGTGCCAGGTGAGGAATCAGCGTAAGTGCATCCAAGATGTGGCGGGACCATGCCTCGTACGGAGCAGTGATGGAGGTCAGATTCATCTGCTCGTTCATGGCCAGCAGCCGCGCTAGATAATCCCCGAGTTGTGCCGTCTGGTGCTCATTGAGTCTCACACCGATCCGTGCAGTCTCTTGGAAGAATCCTGGGGGGGGCAGGAGCATCGGTGGCGAGGGGAGGGGCAGAGGGGGGCGCGAAACGTTGCTGGGCATGGTAGAAAGGTAGGAATAGTACCTTCCCTCCCCCCTCACTATCCCGGATCCTCTTGACCCTGATCTCGCTCCTGCTGATGTCTGTAGGGCTCGCAGCGGATGCCACCGCAGTGTCGGCAGCCAGGGGCCTTGCCGTGCCGCGGGTCCCGGCAGGTTCTGCCCTCCGCATGGCCCTCGTCTTCGGTGTTTTTCACGTGGGAATGCCGCTCCTTGGATGGTGCGTGGGTGCTCAAGTTGGCCGGAGGATCCAGGCTTACGATCACTGGGTGGCCTTTCTGATCCTTGGTTGTCTTGGGGGCAAGATGATCCACGAGGCAGTGACGTACCATCTGGAACAAGAAGTCGAGGCCGCTCCTGCGGATCCCTTTCGCTTGAGCCTTGTGCTCCCACTGGCCGTTGGGATCAGCCTCGATGCCTTTGCTATTGGTTTCACCCTGCCTCTCCTTGGCGCCAGTCTGGTCCCTGCACTGCTGAGCATGGGTCTGGTGACTGTGCTCATGAGTTGGGTCGGGGTCTACGCAGGGCAGCGCTTCGGTGCTGCGTTGGGCAAGCGTGTGGATGTCATGGGGGGGCTCATTCTCATCGGCCTTGGTACAAAGATCCTGTTCGAGCATCTACGGGATGGGATTTAGAGGAAGCAAGCTCCCTCGCCTCGGTAGGTTGGATGCACCGCCTCGATGCTTCTCCCGCGAACGAAGTAGTATTGAGGAAAATGCTCTGCCAGCTCCCCTGCCTTGGCATGGCGAAAGAGCACTGGTGCTCCCAGCGACAAGCTGAGCCCGGGCGGCAATCGCAGGGGTGTTTGCACCTCCCCGGCCCCTTCGAGCTTGACTAGTGCGAGCCCGGAGGGCCACCAGGGCTTCGGCAGCTTTTCCGGCCCTGCCGCTCCGGAGGCTACGTAGCCTCCGCCGGCACAAGTGACCACCCCTGGTGCTGGCCTCCGTACAACCCGTAGGGCGAAGAACAGTGCAGGCTCCAGCGGTAGGTTGTCATAGTGGTCGAACAGATGACTGGCGACGAAGCCTGAGCCTGCGGTCACTTCGGTCAGGTACGGTTCGCTGGCCGTCCAGCCAATGCTGCCGGTGCCTCCGCCGTTGACAAGACGCAGGTCGAAACCCCTACGCCGTAGCTCCTCAACGACCCGGGCCCTCCGCTCCGGGATGACTTGTCTGGAGAGGGCCTTGAGCATCCGCTGCATTGCTCCCTGAGCAGGGGCTATTGGGTTGCGATCCGGGAGGCCTGCTACCTGCGCCTCGTAGCCCATCAATCCCGCTAGCCGAACTCCGGAAAAACGCCTTGTGGCCTCTGCGAGTTGCACTACGTCCTCAATGAAGCGCAGCGGGCTCCGGAGTACTCCGAGGTGCGCTGGACCGAGCCGGAGTGCCATGTCGACCTCGATCACCACATCGATTCGGGTGGCCTGCTTGATGGCTGCCTGGTGCAGCAGATCCAAATGCTCTACAGCATCGACCACCGTGGCGACCTTCGCCCCCCGGGCCGCCAGTGATGCCAACGCTTCCGCGTCTTGTCGCTGCATGGTCGGGTAAGCCAGCAGCAGGTCATCAAAGCCTCGATCCGCCAGGAACGCCATCTCCGAGGCATCGTACGTCATCCACCCCTGCACTGGGGCACCACCCTGTCGCTGGATGTAGCGCATGAGCTCAACGCACCGGAGCGACTTGGTGGCTATCCGCAGCGTCTTGCCGGAACGACGTACCGTATGGAGCAAGGTTTCGATGTTTCGATCCACTGCATCCAGGTCAACGAAGGATGCCGGCAACGGTGTGTCCCCCAGCACCTCACACCACCGCGCGTACTCTTTGTCTCCAAGTTCCTTCTCCATGCCCATGGAACTACCATGGTCGCACGGTGAAAACCTCCAGGAACGAGGTTGAGACGATGTGGATCCTGTCTCTTCCCGCCTTGGTAGGAAACGCTCCAAATCGAATCGGTATAGATCCCGATAGACCCCCTCCCGTGGTTGTCCTTTCTCAAGGGAATACAAGCCATCCTTCCAGAACCAGATATCCTTTGTATTCAAAAGATCTCCTCGTTTTGCTGAAGCGGATCAGGACGTCCTTGCCATGGGGCTCCACTTCGCGGTCAAGGGCTTCTCCCCTAGATTCTCGTGCTTCCGGTAGTCGGGATACACTATCCTCGCCGGGAACTCATTGGTGAGCTTGGACGAGGGTATCTAATAATTGCTCCAATTTGATTTCGAGCCTGACGCGCAGCGGAGAAGTCTGCGCTGGGGAGATTCACGGGGAGCCCGATGGTCCTCAGCGTACAGCCAGGCCTCAGGGCCCGCCATGATCGCCGTGGGTTGACCGAGAAGGTGGGTACGGAAGATCCCGCCGCCGATGCGTGGGTGGACGAAGCGAAAGATATCCCGTAAAAGATAGTTTCCCCGAGGAGAGGGGGCCCCGAGCTCCCCTGGGGTCGTGGCTTATGGTGTTGCGATTCATGAACCTTCTTGCTCCCTGGGTGTCTTTGGGCCGTCTCTGTTGCTTGCGGAGTGGGTTTCGTGCTTGGCTGATACGAGGGTATGCTGCGGGCGCTGCAAAACAATCACAAGGGCTGCCTGGCACAGGCTGACCTTCCCGGCAGTGTGCTTGCTGGGGTTGTCGAGGTGGCTTTCCTGCTCGCTTCCTCCAGCCATATCCTCTCCGACCCCGAGCTTGATGATCTGGCCCGGCTGCTTGCCCATCTTCTCAACCTCGAACCCAGGGAGGGTGAGTTTGTGGTGCTCCTTGAAGCATGCTCCGAGTTGCTGGAGATCGAAGGTTACGACGCTCGCATCAATGCCCTGCTAGGTGCGCTTGTCGAGCCTGCTCATCGGCGTTTTGCCTTGCAGATTGGGGCTGAGGTACTTCTGGCGGACGAGGGCTTTCGTCTGGAGTATGAGGGAGAGTTCTTCCTGGCTCTTGGCCTCTCTCTGGGATTCTCCCAGGAAGAGTTGCTCACCATCTTGCGCGAAGCCCAACAGCGCGCCTCTCTGCCTGGATGAGCGAATTCAGGATATCAGCCAGGCCATCAGGGCTATGCAACCAACCACTCCCACCCCGAGTACTCCCACCACGACCGCGAGAATGATCAATGCCAGAGGGGGGCCTCTTCTCGGTTGGATAGCCTGCTGCTGCGGCCCTACCCAGATCGGTGCTGGGGAGGGGCCCAGCGTCACAGGTGTACCCTGGGGGATTACGGACATTGCGGGTTGGGAGGACGACCAAGCGGCGGTACTTCCCGGGGCGTACTCCGGTTGCACCGTCCTCGCAGGGGCCCCGTGGCCTGAGGATAGCCAGCCTGCCCTGCTCCCCGGCGTATGAGGAGAGGGCTGCCAGCCCGTTTGCCCGCCCGTTGAGGACCAGCCGGTCGACACCGGCGAGGTACCTCGGGTTTGCGGCGGAAGCCCAAGCAAGCGAGTGATCCGTTCAATGGAGACCTGAGCACCTGCAGGAGCGAAATCGGCCAACGCAAGCGCCAGCTCGCCCACGTTCTGATAACGAAAATTCCGGTCCTTCTGGAGACACTGGAGGATCACCACCTCCACACCCGGGGGCAGATCGGGTCGCTTGCTCGCAAGGGAAGTGGGGAAGCTCTGGAGGATCGCGACGTGCAGCTCTGCCAGGGTATCCGCCTGGAAGGCCACAGTACCCGCTAGCAACTCGTAGAGCACCAGGCCTAGGGACCACACATCCGTGCGCTGGTCCACATCCTTGCTGTTCTTGAGCTGTTCCGGGGACATGTAGTTGGGTGAGCCCATCACCGAGGAATCCATGGTCAGCCCGCCCGCGGGCCCGAGCCCGCTAGCGAGCGTTGCCTTGGAGATGCCAAAGTCGAGAACCTTGATAAGCGGCGAACCGTCCGCTCGCGTCGTCAAGAACAGGTTGGCGGGCTTGAGATCCCGGTGGACAATCCCCAGCTTGTGGGCCTCTACTAGCGCCTCGCAGGCCTGGAGCACGTAGATCACCGCGTCTCCCAGCGGGAGCGGACCTCGGCGTCTGAGGGTTGCTGCAAGATCCTGCCCCTCCAGGTACTCCATGACCATGTAGGGGTTCCCTTGCTCTTGCCCTACGTCCAACACTTTCACCACATGCTCACTCTGGATGCGCACTGTGGCCTGCGCCTCTTGCTCGAAGCGGGCGACCAGTTCCGGGTTTCGTAGCGCGTGAGGGAGCAGCATCTTGATGGCCACCGGCTGCCCAAGCTGGAGGTGCCTCGCCGCCAGCACGACCCCCATCCCGCCTTCCCCCAGAATTCGTTCCACACGGAATTTGCCCGCTATCACGTCGCCGGGTCGAACCTCCCGGGTCGCCTGGAGTGCCTCGGTATGTGCCTTCACCTTGACCAGTCTTCCATGAGGCCACCTTGGCCGCCACCACCCCCGCAGGGGAGTAGGCATGGTCCCCCTCGTTGCTCTGGGTTCTCCCGGTTCAACGGCCCTTTTTCCCCGAGCGCATCTCCCCCGGGGAGATCGCTAGGAGCAACCTTGGTGTGTACTCCAGTGCGAGCCGCACCCCTGTCGCAGGGTTGTAGCTGAACGACATCCGCATGTTGCTCCCAGCCAGCACGGCCCCTC
Organism: Polyangiaceae bacterium; assembly: GCA_025057345.1. Classification (GTDB taxonomy): domain Bacteria; phylum Myxococcota_A; class Polyangia; order Polyangiales; family Polyangiaceae; genus JANWXX01. Next base: position 5,533 of record JANWXX010000232.1, read on the forward strand.
GCTCCATGAGCCTTCTCTGCTCTGGTATCACCCTGGCCTCCATCTCCTTCCGCTCCTTGGCCGTCCTCTCCCGGAGCACCTTCACTGCTGCCCGGCAGGTCACCTCCGAGGAGATGCAGTGGGCTCGTCCCTGGTCCAGGAGCTCCTTCAGTAGCATCGCCCGGTAGAGCCGTACCGCTTCTGAGAGCCCTTGCTCCGGGACAAGGAGACGGTCTCGCAGCCGGTCCATGCCACGGCGTTGCTCCACCGGGTCGGGGCTGGTCGCCATCATTCCTGCGGTCATCGTCTGGAGCACCCCTAGCAGATCCGTCGTCGAGCTGTCCGCTGGGTCCGGGTGAATCCTCGGGAGCTGCTCCTCTAGGAGCCTCTCTGCCTCGCCTCGCCGGCCGAGGCGGAACAGGGCTCCCACCTTGTCGGTGAGCCGCTGGAGATGATCCAAGGCATCGGCCTTCTCCGGGCTTGTTGTAGCAAGGATGGCCTCCAGCAGATCCGGGGATGGCTCAAGGGCGGCACGGACTTCCAGGGCCAGGAGCTTGTTGCGGGCGACGTGCTCTGGCGCCAGCCAGGGGGGCGAGTCGTCAAGCTGCCTGAGCCCCTCCTCCCGGAGCTCGCTCTGCCCCCGTAGTAGCCCTAGGAAGGCAGCGGTGCGGGCCCAGGTCGGGGCCAGGAGGGGATTTTTGGGGATCTTCCTAATCACGGGCCCCGTGTCCATGGACCGGAAGAAGAGCATGGCTACTGAGAGGGCCGCCTGCTGGGCCAGCAGCTCCCCCGGGTGGCGCTCCAGGATCTCTGTCGCCCGGGCAAGGAAGCGGCGAGAGGTCGGCTCATCGATTCTCCACCCGGAGGTGGACGCCTGGACTGCGGTGGTGGCCCCCTGGAGCAACACGTCGGAGAAGAGGGAGACCGCGTCCCGGTGGAGCGGTGGGATCCCCTCCACGGCAAGCGCTCGGCCTATCCCTTCGTGGTGGCCCCTAAGCCCAGCGAGGAGATCCTCCGTGGAGTTGTAGCCACCCGCTAGGAACCAATAGGTCAGCGGTAGGATCCGGGTGATCCCCAGGTATGCCTCCAGCGCCCAGGGGGACCTCCCTTTGCCGCCCCGTAGCGCTCGCTCCAGGTGTGCCACGTGGTCTTGCCGCTCGACGTTCTGGAGCCACGCTCGGGCGCAGACCTCCAGGGGCTCCCTGGACCACTCCATTCCCAGGCAGTAGTTCCCCTGGATCTGGGCGGCGATCCTCGCGGCGGTCGCCCGCAGATCGTCCTCGGTGGAGACACCCTCCAGGATCGAGGGAACCAGGTCGTAGCGCCCCAGACGAACGGCCAGCTCCGCTGCCCGCGAGGCATCCTCCTTTCGGACCCGCTCCGCGCCTAGCCTTCCCAGCTCTTCGGCCCAGGCGATCTCGTTCTCCAGGGCAGGCAGCGTCAAGGGAGAGAGCTTTGAAAGATCTCCGGCCTTGAGCGCTGTCAAGTGACGACGTGCGGCGGAGACGTCCAGGACCATGGTTGCCGTTGAGGTCGCCCGCGAGAGGCGCTCCGGGGTAGGCTCCAGAGAGGCCGCGAGGGCGCTGGCCGAGGCCTCCAAAGCAGATTGATCCAGGACGTGGGCCAGATCCGCGAGCCGATCCGCCTCCGCGGCGTCCACCGGGGGGCGCCCGGTGATGGAGGAGCGGTGAGCCAGCGCCTGGGCCGCCCAGATCGCCAGGCGGCGGGTTCCAGCGAGGGAGGCAGGGTGTAGCGTGTGGAGTGCCCGGAAGCTCCGGCCGCGGCAGCACAATTCGTACAGCGCTTCTTTGTCGTCTGGCTTCGTCGCTGCCAGAAGAAGTGGTTTGATGTGCTCGTTGATGTCGGGGCACTCTCGCAGATTCGCCTTCTGCTTGTCAGAAAGCATACTCAGTGCATGAGCCAATGCGCCTCGATCGGCTTGGTCGAGCGCTCCTTCAAGCGGGCCAGGGTCCGGTATCTTGGCTAGCAGCTCCAGCGTGGCAGCGTCGGGTCGTGATGGGTCAAAACGAGGCGCCGTACTCCCTGCCGGAGCGCTGGAGGAA
>JANWXX010000233.1 GCA_025057345.1 Polyangiaceae bacterium
CTTGTCCTTGGATGTGGCCATCGGAGGGTAACAGCCCGATATTCCTCAACATTCCTGGGTGGGTGCGTAACCCCTAACCTTGCATGCGTTGCCCCAGGGGTTCGCTTCCCAAACCATCCCAATCTTACCGACAGAAGGGCAAGTAGGAGCCTTGCATCAGTCCATCCTTGTTGCAAGGGTGGTTTTTGACTTCACCGGTGGCAACAATATCTACGGTGACGGGAGGATTCGATTCTGTCCACCGGATTCGGTACGAGAGCATAAAGGAAGCGTACGTCGCTGAACCATGGCTCATCGTAGAAGGTTCCAAAATCGTGAGCAAGTGGAGCGTGGTAGGCAGGTTCAGCAGAAAATCTTGCTCTTGGTTGTTAAGGAAGATTCTGAAATGTACATCCTCATGGGTTGCTTCGCTGGTCAGATCGGTCACCCGCAGATGGAGTCCCGTTCCGGTGCCATCCACACACACCAACCAGATTTCTTCTTTTAGGGTGCAGCTTGCATTGAAGGGTTGGGTCAGAACCTGTCCTTCCACCTGGAGATTCGAGGAAAAGGTGACATCGGGAGGTTGGGTAGGCGTAGGATTGGATGGTATCAGGTTTTTGTCAGGCAGGTTCCCAGAAATCACACCACCACAATCCGCCGCTGAAAGCCACCAGGCGTAATCATCGCTTGGATACCTTGCAATCTGCTCGCATGGTAGCTGGAGGATTGCTCTGGAGCAGGAGAAGTGAGGGGGTTGCGCGCCATAGAACACGGATTCCTCGAAGGTGGGGTTTCTGTAGGAGCAGGCAAAGCGACGGGTAAAATCTTCATAGCGCTCGTTGGCCTTTTGGAAATCACCATCGCACTCGAAGGATTTGTTGGCGATTGCGTAGCCGATGTCACGACACCCCTCACCTTCAGGGATCTCGTCAGGCGACAGACAGGCGCTCCACCCAAGAAGGATGATAGGCAACCAACACAAGCTTCGTCTCATCTGCTTATCCCTTTCCCACCGGGATGAAGAAAAGGGGGTTGGCCAAGAGGGTAATCGCCCATGCATCGTAAGCATAGGGGAAGGCTGTAAGGATCTCCGGTTCGTTCCGGTAAAACGACAGACTTAGTAGCTTGCTGCCAGTCCTCCGATGAGGCAAGGAGAACTCCAGCCGGAAGGCCCATCGCACCCCCGGTTGCTGCGCCAGCATGTAGAGCGCCGGAAGGCGAACTGCTCCTACAGAAAGGCTGACTTCAGGGGAGTTTGGCTCCCGTGGGGTATGAAGGATAACCCGAGCTTCGTGAAGTAGTACCGTAGGAGATACACCGAGGGCAACAGCGGCATCTAGAAACCACAGCAAGTTCTTCTGCTCTAGGTGTGTGGACCAGAAAGAGGCTTTCCCTGGGTCTACAGCCTGCTCTACAGGAGCTGCTCCTCGCCGGGGAACGGTGAATTTGATCTGCCGACCATAAAATGAGGTCAAGCTATCGGTTGGATCGATCAGCTCATCTTTGTCCTCACTTTTGTTGGGGGGGGAGGATGAGGCAAAGGGATTTTTTCCCTTCCCCAGCAGGCCAGGGATCTCACTAAAGCCGCCCTTGAGGTAGGCAAGTTCCTCAAAATTGCCAAGCCATGCGGTAGAAAGCAGCAAGCGAAGGCGGTTCTCGTTGATGTTGGTGTAGAGACCTCCTCCCCGACCTGTCCCGATGAGCCCTGCGTAAAGAGAAACCCCATAGAGTTCGTAACTCCCTCCGATGACATAGGAAAATTTGTCGGCTAGACTCTGGTTCTTTGTCACCCGCAGCGGCCCTGTCAGAAAGGGTGTCCCTGCCATAAATAGGTGGGTGAGAGGAAGGAGCGTGACGCCAACCATGGGAATCGCAAGGCGTGCCCCAAGAGCTTCGCCTGCTTCTGCTACCCGAGGATAGACAAAGCCGGCAGAGGCAAAAACCCCTAGGTGCTTGTGCCTAGCTGCAAATACTGCGGAGTAGGAGTAGACATCCGCGGGAAGCATCTTGTAGCCATAGCCAGAGCCTGTGCCTGGGATCTTCAACGCAGAGGTCAGGATGTTCATCTCGGAGACGGCCACCAAGGACTGTTTTTTATGGAATACATGGTGGTCCAGCATGCCAACAGCCCCATAGAGCTGAGCGCTGGTGCGCGCCAGATCCTCCCGAAGCAAATCTCGGACCGTTCCGGGGAAAGGCCGCGCGTATCCGAAATTTTCTGCAGACTGGGCCTGTGCTGTTGTTGTGATGCCTAGAAGAGCTCCAACCCCCATAGTAGCTAGAAACCAATGCAAACTCTCCCAATGCATCCCCGGCAGATAATATAGCGCTCATCGTTGGGCCAGCAGAAAGCTGGTGGGTTGCTCCCTCCCTCGCCCTTTTCCTAGGGTCCACGGAGGACTATCTCCCCGCCATGCGCTTCTTGCTCCTGCTTCTGCTCCTCACCGGCTGCGCTGCTCCGACCGCCTCCCCGGCAGCGTCCTCGGGCCCTCCCCCCCCCTCCTTGGTGCCTTTCCCTTCCCCTTCTGCCTCCAGCCCCGAGCCTCGCCCACTCTCCCTCGCTCCCGAGCCACCTGCATCTTCCCCCGCAGTTCCTGGAACCTCCTCGGCCCCAGAACCGCCGCCCCCTCCGGAGGGGATGGCGCTGGTGCCTGCCGGACCGTTCCTCATGGGAGCCGACAGCGAGGGAGAACTCGATGAGCGACCTGCCCACACGGTGAATCTCCCAGCCTTCTACCTGGACCTCACCGAGGTCACCAACGAGGCCTACCAGAAGTGTGTCGACGCCGGTATCTGCCGCCCCCACGACAAGACCAATGCCCGGGTCAACAAGGTGGGCGATGATCGCGCCTTCCGGCGGCCGCAGCAGCCCATCAGCGCGGTTTCCTGGGACGATGCGGTGGCTTACTGCAGCTGGGTCGGCAAGCGGCTCCCTACGGAGGCCGAGTGGGAAAAAGCCGCACGCGGTGCGGAGGGGCGAAAATACCCTTGGGGCTCCGAATTCCCGACCCGCAAGCACGCGGTCTTTGGGGAAGGAACCACCGCGGACGTAGGCTCCCGCCCAGAGGGCAAGGGCCCTTACGGCCACCTGGATCTAGCCGGGAACGTCTGGGAGTGGGTTAGCGATTTCTACGACCCTTACGCTTACCGACGCCCCCGCGCTGCCGAGGGGATCCACGGCACCTGCGAGGAAACCCTGGAAGCCTTTGCTGACCTTCGTCGCAAGCACATGCAAGGCTTCACCGGGACCAACCCCATCCCGACAGAGTGCGAGAGGGTTCTCCGTGGCGGTGCCTTCAACTACCACGCCCGGGGGCTCCGGGCCTCCAACCGGGTTCACCATCCGGGGCGATTCCGCCTGATCATGAGCGGGTTTCGCTGCGCAAGAGACTTGTAGGTGAGAGAGTTGAGAAAAAGGCGCCTGGGCAACGGCTGGGGGGAGGGGGAGGGGAAGCCGTCGGCATCCAGGCGCCGAACGGAAGCTTAACCAGGAATCGTGCCAGTGCAAGAAGTTTTCTTTTCCGCACGCAGATGAAGGTCAGAAGCAACCCTTTTGCAGATCTGGAAGAAGAGCATCGCAGCCAGGGAAGGTTGCTCATTTCCATGGGTCATCCTTGTCGATCTCGCGGGTGGGCTTCTGCCTGGTTGGAAGAGGCAGATCCTTGGTGGTTTGGGTGGGGGCGGGAGTCGGCAGAGCGCCCACGTTCGAGGGAGGAGCCTTGCCAGGGAAGCGGGGTCCAAGGTGAGGCTCCTTCTTGCCTTCGCTGGAGGTGGGAGGCAGAGTGGAGGAAGACGGGGCAGGGGTAGAGGCAACGTCAGAGGAGGAGAGGGAGAACATAATTCGATCCAGCGGCTGTCCCTCAAAGTACTCCATGGCAAGGAAGCAGTGGTCCCCCTCCTGAACTACCTCGTGGGTCTGGACCACGTTGGGGTGGTTGAGCCGAGCCGCCAACCTCGCCTCATCCAGGAACATAGCAACGATCTCTGGATTCTCTGCCAGAGCAGGTCGCAGCTGCTTGACCACTTGAAGCTTGCTGAACCCCGCAGGCCCGCGAGCCACCGCCAAGTACACATCCGCCATGCCACCGTGCCCAAGCTCCGCGATGAGGTGGTACTTGCCGAGAGTCTGGAGAGGTATTGCTGACGAGGACATGCCAGGACGCAAGAATAGGTCATCTTCCCCTGCCCGTCCTATAGAGGCATCTTTTTGGCTCTCGCGCTTCGTCCAATCAGGAAGGGCCCGCAAGGGCCTGTGCAGAAGGAGGGTTTTGGATAGACTCGCCGCCGTCCTCCCCGCCTCTGCGATGCCAACTCGCGTGAGCTTGTCGATCGGCCTCGTCCTGCTCACTCTCCTGCCTGCCCAGGCCAGCGCGCAGCCTCGCGACGGCTTTCTTAACCCGCCCCCTGCAGGGACTTTTATCACCGCCGATGCCTCCACCGGAGGGTTCCAGCTCGGTCTGGAACACCGCCGTACCTTGGCGGACGATGCGGGAATGGCCGTGTTGCGCCCCTACGGACTTGCAGGCATCGGCTACGCGGAGGCAGCCACCGCCGCCGATCTTCGCTTCTTGTTTTTCACCTTTGGGCTGACTGGGGGCTACCGCTATGTGTGGCGGAACTACGCTCCGGAACCAACCATCACCGTCACCCGAGCTTACCGCCTTGACCTAGACGCGCGTAAGGCATCTACGGAGCAGGGCTGGCCCTTCGGAGAGGCACGGCTACGCCTGGCGGTGCCCCTAGACCGGCTGATGCTCGTGGCCAACCATGCAGTCCGGCTGGAAGGAGCACCGGAGAATTCTTACGATTGGTTCCACTCTACGGTCCACGATGGGGGGATGCTATTCCGCTTCGATGCAACGCTGTTCGCCAGGTTTCCTTCTGTCGGGGCGATCGGGCCTACGGTGCGCCACCTGAACCTGTCCCGACAGGGCGGGCGGGAGGGTGAGTGGGCCTTCGGCCTTACGGGCGGGATGAATCTCGGCATGGTGAGAACGAGCCATCCTGACATCCTCTTGCTCCAGCTCCTGCTGCGACCCGGGGACGAACGCTTTGGAATTCACCTTCTGCGCTCGCCAGTCTTCGTCCTCATCGCCTACCGGCTCACCTTCGGACGCTGATCGCATGGTAACGGGATCCTCTCCTAGCTTTCCTCCCTGCAGACCATGTGGTTTCGGGCCCCTGGCGATCTGGCTGCTCATCCTACTAGAATTGCTTGGCTGCAAACGCAAGCAGACCGCCACCGGAGAGATCACGCTGGAGCTCCCTCCCCGAGCGGAGGCGCCAGCTCCTCTGGCGATGGGACCAGAGGCAGGGCTTCGGGTGGGTTTGCCCCAAGGATGTTTCCTCTATGGACGTCCCTTGGGGGCTCCAGTGGGAGAGGATGCGTTGTTCTTTGCCCCGGATGAGCCCCGAGACGAACTGGCGCTAGTACAACCGAGCACCACGCGGGTAGGAGTGGTGTCGCTGACTGGTGGGGTCTCCCGGGCACTGGGGAGCTTGCTGCCCGGACATCCTGCATTCTTTGCAGCAGCGGGGGCCGGGTGGCTGCAGTTGTGGGTGCCGCCAGAGCGACCTGGCGAGGGGTGGCTGCTACGGGACGATGGCTCAGGCGAGCGTGTACTCCAAGGCGAAGGGCTAGAGATTACAGACCTTCGATGCCGCAGCGGGTACTGCGCCGTGCTGAGCACTCGAGCGATGCGGGTAGCTGCAGCGGGGGCAACGGTGCTACTAGGGACTGGGGCCGTGCAGGGGGAGGGGTGGAAGCGAGCCGACTATCTGCCAGAGGGGGCTGAACCGGAGCGTCCCTTTGTGGTGGCTTCGGTGAGCAAGGGAAAGGTGGTAGCGACAACCGTGAGCGCAGCGGGAGTAAGATTCTTCGAAGCGCAGGGAGAGAAGGTGACTCCAGGGGTGCTTCTGCCAGCTCCTTACGGAGCGCTGGATGCGATCTTGCTGAGGCGTCCGGTGGCAGCGGTTCATGGGGCGCAACTGGTCGGAGATTGTGCGCGACCCAGGCCGCTGCTGTCGCTCCGGCGGGAGGGTCTCCCGGCGGTGGAGATCCCAGTAGACGCACCTCCTCTGGCGCTCTTCATGCGACCGATCTCCAGGGGGGCTTTGGCCGTGTGGCTAATGCCTACCCACTGCGGCGACCGGCAGCGAAGGGTCGTCTATGCAGCTCTGCTGGATGAGGATGGAGGGTTGGAGTCGGGACCCATGGCGGTGACAGAGGCAACCGGGGTGGCGCTAGCTACTCAAGGGAGTCGATTCGATCTCTGGCTCAGGAGGCAGGGGCGGGTGGTCTGGCTGAAGGGGAGATGCCAGGGGAAGGGGTGAGGGAGGCTCCCCGAAAAAGGCGTGCCTGTACTATCTTCGCCTCGTGACCAAGGAAGCAGCGACTCCCCCGGAACCCTCCATTAAGCCTGGCGACATCGTGAACGGGCGCTACGAGCTTGACCGGGAGCTGGGCCGGGGAGGCATGGGGGTAGTGTACCTGTGCCAGGATCTCGTCACCCAAGACTGGGTGGCGCTCAAATGTGTATTTGGAACCAAGGGGAGATCCCATGAGGCGATCTGGTTCCAGCAGGAAGCTCGGGCGCTGGCCGCGCTGGATCATCCGGTGATTGTAAGGGCGCGGGACTTCGGTATGCTCCCCGATGGATCGCCCTACTTGGTGATGGATGCGCTGCGAGGCAGGTCGATCCATGTATGGAAGTACCTGTGCAAGATCCCGTGGGCAGTAACCTGGACTATTGTAGATCAGGTGCTGTCAGGTCTGGCACATGCTCATGCACGCGGGGTAATCCACGGAGACCTCAAGCCCTCGAACGTGATGATCGACCCCCGAGGAGGTAGCGAGGAGCCCCGGGCCTACATTCTCGACCTGGGCCTTGCGTGGCTCCTAGAAGATCATATCGACCCCCGACTAGCCACAGGGAAAGTGGTAGCGCCGACGCTTCCCTTCGGACTGGGCACGCCAGGCTGGATGGCTCCCGAGCAGATCAAGCGGGCGGCTCCCCACATTGGCCCCCCTACGGACCTCTACGCACTGGGAAGCATCCTCTACGAGCTGCTCACGGGCCGTGAAGTCTTCCAGGGAAGCTCGACGGAGATCCTACGGATGCACCGGGACACACCGGTGACTGAGGTTCCCCTCCCCCCGGAGGTGCCTAAGGGTGTGGCCGATTTCGTCCGGACCCTGTTGGCCAAGCGCCCTTGGCATCGCTACCGCTTTGCCGCAGACGCCCGAGCCGTGTGGGCACAGTTCCGCCCAACGGGTCCGATCCGCTGGGCAGCGCCCCGCGTGAGGGTAGGTGACGAGAAGGAAGATCCGACCCAGCTCCCAGTGAGGCCACCGGGCGATCCGGGGCGGACGGCGCTAGCGCTGGCGCCGGGCATCTTCGCGCTGCGTCCCTCGCCCCTGGTGGGCCGCACCGAGGAGCGGGCTCGCCTCTGGGAGCAGGTGCAGCAGGTGATAAGCGGAGAGGGGCCGAAGCAGCGTCTGGTGCTGCTCCGCGGCCCTGCAGGCGTGGGCAAGAGCCGTCTAAGCGAGTGGCTTTGCCAGGCGGTACACGAACAGGGGGCCATGCT
>JANWXX010000234.1 GCA_025057345.1 Polyangiaceae bacterium
AGTGCCTCCAGATCCATATGCCTTCAGGTTAGCGCAGCTCTTGCCTCTCCTGGGAGGGCGTCCTTGACGCAAGGAAGGGCTGCGCCTAACGCGGAGGGCCGTTTTCCAAGAGGAGTCCATGAGCCATACCCTGTTCACGTCCGAATCGGTGACCGAGGGTCATCCCGATAAACTCTGCGACCAGGTCTCCGATGCTATCCTCGACGCCATCCTTGCCAAAGACAAGCACGCTCGCGTTGCCTGCGAGTCTCTGGCCAAAACGGGCATGGTCGTGGTCGCCGGCGAGATCACCACCGATGCCTATGTCGATATCCCGAAAATCGTCCGAGATGTAGTCCTCGATATCGGCTACAACGAGTCCAGCATGGGGTTCGATGGCAACACCTGTGCGGTGCTCACAGCCATCGAAGCTCAATCCCCTGATATCAGCATGGGTGTCACCGAGGGCGAGGGGAAGTACAAGGAGCAGGGTGCTGGCGACCAAGGGCTCATGTTCGGCTTCGCCTGTGACGAAACCCCCGAGCTAATGCCCGCACCCATCCAGTACGCTCATGCGCTGGCCCGCCGCCTGGCTGAGGTACGGAAGAAGGAGAAGGCCGGAAATATCCTCCGCCCGGATGGCAAGACTCAGGTCACCCTGGAGTACGACGAGCAGCGGAACATTGTCCGTATCGAAACCATCGTGATCTCAACCCAGCACGCAGAAAGCGCCAAGTCCAAGCACATTGAGGAGATCCTCCACGAGGAGGTCATCCGGAAAGTCATCCCCACGAACCTCCTCGACAAGAACACCAAGATCCACATCAACCCCACCGGTCGCTTTGTGATCGGTGGCCCCCAGGGCGACTGCGGCCTCACAGGACGCAAGATCATCGTCGACACCTACGGCGGCATGGGACGCCACGGCGGTGGTGCCTTCTCCGGGAAGGACCCTTCCAAGGTCGACCGAAGTGCTGCCTACTTCGCCCGCTACATCGCCAAGAACGTTGTCGCGGCCAAGCTCGCTCGCCGCTGTGAGGTCCAGGTTGCCTATGCCATCGGCGTCGCCAAGCCCGTCGGTGCCTACGTCGACACCTTCGGCACCGCCGTCGAGGGCCTCTCCAACGAGACAATTGCCGCCTACATCCTCAAGCACTTCGACATGCGCCCCAAAGCCATCATTGAGCAGCTTGGCCTGCTACACCCCATCTACCGACCCACCGCAGCCTATGGCCACTTTGGTCGCCAGGAATTCCCCTGGGAGAAGACGGACCACGCCGCTCAGATGGCTGCAGACCTTCTCCCGACTGCCCCACGTTCCCCCAAAAGCGCCAAGCCAGCCAAGGTCAAGCCTACCAGGAAGTGAACCGTTCACGCTTCTTTCTCCGCATGAGGTGTCCTGCGTTGGGGGGGGGCGAATTCGCGGGTGACAAGCCACTCATTCCATGGAGAGTACAGCTTTCCAACGGGGTAAAAAGGAAAAGATTTTCCCCTTCGAGTATGACAAAACGTACATCACTTCGCTAGGCTGCTACGGCCTCACTCTTTCTTGAAGAGGGATCACCATGGATGTTCGTCGGATCTTGGCCCTCGGGGCTCTCTCGTTGTTGTCCATCATGACCGCCTGTGAAGGCAGTGGAGCCGGCAGCTCTGTCTTCGGATCTGCCGGTTCTGGGGGCAAGGGTACTGGAGGACAGAGCACCACCGGTGCAGGCGGGAGCGACCCCGGCGCGGGCGGGAGCGACCCCGGCGCGGGTGGTTCGACCGCCGGCTCCGCTGGCTCGGTGGTTGTCATTGGTGGCTCTGGAGGGAGCACGGTCAACGGAGTCTGTCCCACTGTGCTCAATGACGACAACGACGGCGACGGATGGACTGAGGAGCAGGGCGACTGCAACGACTGCGACCCCAACATCAACCCGGGCGCCGTCGACATCGTCAACTACACCAAGAACTCCGATGGCTCTCAGGGGGCTCCACTCCCCGCCAGCGAGCAGGTCGACGAGGACTGCGATGGTAAAGCACGCCAGCCCGACGAGCCCACCTCCTGCGATGCGGGCCTTGGCGACGCGGTCCAGGATGCCTTCGATGCCGCTCGTGCCATGGGCCTCTGTAACGTCAAGGTGGACGAAGCCTCCAAGAAGTGGGGGGTCATCGAAGCCGGGTTCAACCGGATTTCAGGAGTTTTCCTCAAAAATCCCGTAACCCCAGGGAAAAATCTCGGGATCCTCAAGAATTTCGGTGCAGCCTCCACCCCTCTGGAAGGCGAGCGCATCTTCGCCCTGTCCACAGGCGAGGCTCGTGCGGGGCTCATCGATACATGCGAGCAAAGTGGTACACAAGAGGATCAGTTCCCCCCTGGCTTTCCCAAGCAAGGAAGCTGTGGAACGACCGGGGAACCCTACGACGGCATCGCCCTCGACATGAAGATCCGCGTTCCTACCAACGCCAAATCAATGAAGTTTAATTTTCGCTTCTTCACTTGCGAATTCCCGAACTATGTCTGCCAGCAATACAATGACGTATTCGCAGTCCTGATGGTGCCTAACCCGCTTCCCACAGACCACAACATGTTCGACCCGGTCAGTAAATCGGCCAACATTGCTTTCGAAAGCATCGCCAACAACCCCAAGCAGGGCAATGTCATTGGTGTCAACAACCAGTCGTTCCTCACAGCTTGCGACAACACTGGGGACCCAGATACCGCTGGCTACGTCAATTGCAAGGGAGAGAGCGAGCTCGCCGGAAGCGGCTTTGAGGACCATGCCGCCTCTGCCTGGTTGACTACCCAGGTACCCGTCCCATCGGGACAGATCATCTATCTCCGCTTCGCCATTTGGGATTCTGGTGATGGTGCTCTCGATTCCACCACCATCGTCGATAACTTCCAGTGGTCCGCCGAGGGAGGTACCGGCGTCGTCACCAAGATTGACCCCGATATCAACTGAACTCACCGGGCCTCCGGGGAGGGCATTTACCGCTCCGACGCTGGCGGCTTTACCGTTTTGCAGCACCGGAACCCCAGGTGATAGTTCACGTGCCAAGCTGTCGCCATGGGCTCTACGTGCCACCTCGGGTCGTGGGCACAGTGATCTGGGTATGTCTCACGGCCCCCCTCCTTCTGCCGTTCGTTGTGTTTGCGGGCCACGTCCACGTAGAAGAACGCGCTCCCCTTGAGCTGACTCACCAGTCCTCCCTCCTCCGGGTCGTAGCGTACCATTGCCTCAGCTACGTTTCCGTGCAGATCGAACACCCCAAAGCGAGACCGACACCGAGGGAACGCCCCCGCAGGCTCAGTGTTGCTGTGGCAAGTCTTCCACGTCGAGCTTACGGAATCGGGATTGCACACTGGCTCTCCGTAGGTGCGAGCCGACTTGTTTGTGTTGCATATCGTCAAATCCAGCTCGTTTCCGTAGGCGTAGAGCCAGTCCTCCTTTCCCTCTGGATCCCCTCGACAGGCTTGCACCCACTCCTCTTGAGCGCAAAGCCGCTTACCCTGCATTTCGCAGTAAATTCGGGCTTGCGTGGGGCCTACCCACACGAAGGGTAGTTCGCAGGGACGGTTCGGGAACTCGAAGATATCGATGCAGAACCTCGTCCGAGAGATATCCCCTTTGCGGTACACCGGCACCATGTAGTCCGCCCCGCAGATCTTCCGCTGTTCCTCCGTTTGGAGCACCACTCCCCGTAGCCCTTCGAGGCACTGCTCCCGGGAAATGGTGTGACTGGCAATCTCTGGATTCCCCTGGTTCATCCGGGTAGGCGTCCCGGGCCCCACGTTCTTCCTGAGGAATTCCAGTGGATCTCCTTTGCGCTGGATCTCCTTGGCGGAGTACGCCCGAATAGGCATCAAGGCCAGCAGATCCTCCTGCGTAGTCAGGTGGAGCGGGCGCCCATCGGGCTCAGGCAGTCTGGGAGCGAGCGCTGCAGAACTCGTGGAAGCTCTGGTCAGCGGGTGCGAGGACGGAACCCCCAGCGAAGACGCAGAAGCCGAGGAAAGCAGGCGTGAGGATCCGTCACCGGAAACCACCACTGCAGAAGGAGGAGGCGGTGCATCGTCGTGAGGAGCAGGCGCGCAACAAGCCGATAGGAACAGCGATAGAAGAAGGGCGCGAGGCTTCACGGGACCAGAGGCGTAGAGAAGCGCAGGGCCCCTTTACCCCGATCAGGCTTTCTTCACCAGCCCTTGCGCCGGATCGCCTTGTACGAGGAGGATGCGGTACGGGTGTTGTACACACACCCGGCGCTGCACCCCTTGCACTCGTAGGCATTGAGAGAGCCCCAACCGTCGCCGGAAGAAAAGAGGATAATGTGGCCCGAACCATTGGTGTTGTACACCATCGCGTCCCCCTTGGCGAGCGAGCTTCGGCTAATCGTACTCCATTGGCTTGAATCCTTGACGAAGTCGGCAGTGCTGTACGGATGAGAATCCTTGGTAAGGTCCGTGTTGGTGCTGGGGACCTGCCAGATCTTTGCCACGTAACCAGAGCAGTCTGCTCCATATTGGCCGCTATGAGAGCAGTTGGGGCAGCTACCGCTGCAGGAGCCCTTGGTGCTGGCAGTGGGCCCCTCTGGACGCCATCGACCGTGGCCCCACCAGTAGGAAAAGCCCACCCCGCTTTTGGCTCGTTGAATCGCCTGGTCCCGCGCAGATTCGCTGCCGGCGGGGTTGCTGGGCGACCCACCACCGGACGAACCACCGCCGGATGAGTCGTTGCTCCCGGATAGCGTTAGGTAGGAACCGTGAGCCCAACCGGTCAGCCCATCATGTTTCACCTGATAGAAGCTATTGTTGGGGGAGCTGCTCACGATGGTCACGGTGGATCCCTTAGGCATCACCCGGAGCACCTTGTGGCTGGTACTGGGGCCCGATCGAAGGTTGAGGTTGGCAGTGGTTTTTACCTGGGTACCTACTGCCATCGTCCCCGTTAGCTCCTCTCCGCTCGGCTCCTCGACACCTACGAGCTGCTCCGAATCCACTGCACCCGCTCCCTCGCAGGCGCTCAACGCCATCGATGCCCCCACCAGAGTCATCATCACCAGGGCCTTCGGAAGATGCTTCAGGATGGACATGGTTCTTGCTGTATAGCCAGGACCGTACCACCTACTCCCGCTCCCTTGTCTCCACCTTCTAGCCGCAAAGTTCTTCCCTTGCTGTTGATCCTTCTCGCCCTCGGTTTCCTTGGCGTTCAGATCTTCTCTACCTCCTCACTCTCCCCCACCCTACCCAAGAACCGCGAGATTTCGGAGAAATCCGAGGCCTTGCCCATCTCCGAGGTTCCCCTTCCCGTCCGTATCAGCTCCTCGGCCGCACCGAGCCAACATCCTGCACCCTCCGCCAGTGTGGTTGTGGCACACCGAATTGGGTTTGCACCATGGGGTGATGGGGCTCCTGACCGGGTAGGTCACAAGCTCCCGGAAGAAGCCAATGCGGAGGGGCCCATGAGCTTGGTAGTTGTAGGCGGCGCCCTCTTCGTGCTGGATCAAGTCAACGACCGGATCACCCGCTGGAAGGACGGCAAGGCACAGGTGGTAGTCGAGCTGGGTGGGCTGGAGGCCGCTGATCTTGCAGTCGCTCCGGATGGATCGATAGCGGTTTTGGATCGGTTGGTGAACAAGGAGGTGGCCATTTTCAAGGATGGCAAGCGGATGGGGTCACTACCCCTAGATCCCGAGCGGTTCCCGGAGCCTGGCACAGTGACCGGGGTATTCGTCGAGGGAGAAGAAGTATGGGTGGAGAAGGAGCACGGCCCACTGATCCGTCTGGGGACGTTGAGCGGCGCCCTGAGCAACGACCAAGAGGAACTCCCTGGACGACCGAGTCGGGACGGCACCCTGCTGCTGTCGGCAGGGATCGTGGATCAAGAACAAGGGCGAGCCTACGTAGCTGCCTTCGACCGCGCCAAAGGGGAAGCTCGCTTCACCCGACAGCTTACCTTTCCTGGAGTGCTGACCACCATTGTAGCCCTCGACTCTGACAGGACGGGAACGATCTACCTGGCAGTTACCGTGGAGCAAGGAACCATCCCAGTTACTTCAGTCACCTGCCTGGAGCCAGCCCGAGGCGACCCGTTGGGGGCGGTGCAGATCTCCACCAACACAAGCCCGGAGGAATCGCTTCGGGAGCTGACCGTTGGGGACGACGGGACCATCGTTTTCGCCCACCGGACTCTCGAGGGCATGGTCTTCGAGAGCTACCGCTGCCCGTGAGTGATCGCAGGGCGGATCAGAATCGTAGGGTGGATCAGAACTGAGCCTGTTCGGTGGAGCCGACGAGGGCGAGGGTCGAGGCCTTGCCGCCGGAGATGACCTCAGAAACTTGGTCGAAGTAGCCGGTGCCCACCTCCCGCTGGTGGCGAGTAGCCGTGTAGCCGTTGGCCTCGGAGGCAAACTCGTTTTGTTGGAAGTCGGAGTAGGCCTTCATGCCTTCGGCTTTGTACTTTCGAGCTAGCTCGAAGATGCCGTGATTGAGGCTGTGGAAGCCAGCAAGGGTGACGAATTGGAATTTGTAACCCATGGCGCCAAGCTCCCGCTGGAATTTGGCGATGGTGGCATCATCGAGATTCTTCTTCCAGTTGAAGGAAGGGGAACAATTGTACGCTAGTATCTTCCCAGGGAACTGCTTGTGGATCCCTTCCGCGAACTGGCGGGCTTCGTGGAGGTCGGGGGTGGAGGTTTCGCACCAGACCAGGTCTGCGTAGGGGGCATAGGCCAGGCCTCGAGCAATGGCTGCGTCGATGCCACCCTTGAAGCGGAAGAACCCCTCGACGGTACGCTCACCCTTGACGAGGAAAGGTTGATCCCGTTCGTCGATGTCGCTGGTCAACAGTTTGGCACTGTCGGCGTCGGTACGAGCCACGAGGATCGTGGGTACATCCAACACATCTGCGGCGAGACGAGCAGCAATCAAGATACGAATGAAGTGACTGGTGGGGATCAGCACCTTGCCTCCCATGTGACCGCACTTCTTTTCGGAGGCGAGCTGGTCCTCAAAGTGGACGCCTGCGGCACCCGCTTCGATCATCGCTTTCATCAGCTCGAAGGCATTGAGGGGCCCACCGAAGCCTGCCTCTGCATCTGCCAGGATGGGCACGAACCAGTCACGGGTCACTTTGCCCTCGGCATGCTCGATCTGGTCAGCGCGACGGAGTGCGGCGTTGATCCGGCGAACGACGTTGGGCACGCTATCCACCGGGTAGAGGCTCTGGTCTGGATACATTTGACCGGAGGTGTTGGCATCCGCGGCCACCTGCCAACCAGAGAGGTAGATCGCCTCCAGACCGGCCCGAACCATCTGTACGGCCATGTTCCCCGTCAGCGCCCCAAGGGCCTGGATGTAGTCCCGGGTATGAAGCAGCTCCCAAAGGCGCCGAGCACCGCGGCTGGCCAGGGTATATTCGATCTTGAGGGAGCCTCGAAGGCGATCGACATCCGCAGCGGTGTAGGGGCGAATGATACCGGTGAAACGATCAGGGAGGGCAGGACTGGACAGGTTCTCGGTCGTCATGGGTGAAGCGGCTCCGGGATTGAAGATGAACTATCGGGAACAATCTCGTTTCAGTGCACGGACTCTGGGGCGATGAGTT